>JAOZMU010000292.1 GCA_029934165.1 Bacteroidales bacterium | reverse complement strand
TTTCATCAAAAGTGGCCTCGGTTTATACCAAAGTTACCCATTAACACCCCAGTCTAAGACCTATTTTTTATGAAACGTTTAAGCTGTGAATTAACAACTTAGGTTAATAAAAAGCGTAAGAACTTTTGTAAGAAGTACTTATTAGTGCAATTTTGCTATTGTCGGCGTAGTTTCGAGCTACACAGACAATATTAATTATAGAAAATTCAAAAATATAAAATGTCAACGGTAGATAAAATTAAAGCTCCGATTAAAGGAGAAATGAAAAAGTTTGAGGAGTTATTCAAAGCTTCGATGAAAAGTAGAGTTCCTCTGCTAACTCTTATAACAAACTATGTGTTAAGACGTAAGGGGAAACAAATGCGACCAATGTTAGTTTTTTTGTCGGCTGCATTGCATGGAAAAATAACCGATTCGACATATACCGCAGCGTCTCTAATCGAATTGTTACACACGGCTACGCTGATTCACGACGACGTTGTAGATGATGCTTACGAACGACGCAACTTCTTCTCTATCAATGCTATATGGAAAACAAAAATTGCGGTTCTACTTGGCGATTATCTGCTTTCGCGCGGGTTGTTACTTGCGGTAGATAAAGGCGAATTTGAGCTGTTACGTATTGTCTCTGAGGCGGTTCGCGAAATGAGCGAGGGCGAGTTACTACAAATAGAAAAGGCGAGGAAATTAGACATTGACGAGGAAATTTATTTTGAAATTATTAAGAAAAAAACAGCAACTTTGATTGCTTCTTGCACGGCGGCAGGTGCGTATTCGATTGGTGCAGAGCCAGAAACCATCGAGAGTATGAAGCAGTTTGGCGAGCTTGTCGGAATAGCATTTCAAATAAAAGACGATTTGTTTGATTATCAAAAGAAAAGCATTATCGGCAAACCGACAGGAAACGACATTCAGGAGAAAAAGATGACGCTGCCTTTGATTTATGTGCTGAACAATGCACCAAATGCCGAAAAGCGACGCATTATAACCATCGTGAAAAGGCATAACACCGACAAAAAGAAAGTCAACGAAGTTATTGATTATGTGATAGATAACGGCGGAATTGACTACGCAACAAAAAAAATGATAGAATACAAAGAGAAGGCTCTCGAAATACTGGCTCAATTTCCTGATAACGAGGCTAAAACAGCTCTTCTTGAGCTTGTGGATTATGTAATATCTCGAAAAAAATAAACAAAAAAACCTTGAAAATGAATTATACTTACGAATATCCGCGACCGATGGTTACTGTCGATAATTTGATTTTTTCGGAAGCAGAAAAATGCACTAAACTATTGCTAATAAAACGTTTACGTCCGCCTTTTGAGGGCAGTTGGGCGTTACCCGGTGGTTTTGTGGATATGGACGAAAAATTGGTAACCGCAGCGCATCGCGAATTGCAAGAGGAAACTTCGTTGGAAATCGCACTTTTGAAGCAATTTCGCACTTTTGGCAACCCAAATCGCGACCCACGCGGACGAACGATTGCCGTAGTTTTTTATGGTTTTGTAAATCACCAAACAGCAAAAATTCAAGCCGCCGATGATGCCGCCGACGCTAAATGGTTTTCGATTGACGATTTACCGGCATTGGCATTCGACCACGAAAGAATTGTACGTGAGGCAATTGCAGAAATCTTGACAAATAAGCATTAGATGGCAAAGAAAATATTTATTTTTCCGTATGCAGGTGGCAGTTCCTATTCCTTTTATTCTTTTCGGGAGTTTTTGAGAGATGTTTTTGAGATTTGCGATATTGAATATTCCGGTCATGGACGACGCATGAACGAGCCACTATTGCCAGATGTTGAGGCAATTAGCGCAGATATTGTTGCGCAAATCCAAGAATTTGATGCCAAAGATTTTGTCTTCTGGGGACACAGTTTTGGAACAACTATTTTGTACGAAACACTTTGTCAGCTTGCCGTTGGTGGTTTTGCAATGCCATCGCACGTTTTTGTTTCGGGAAATAGCTCGCCAGCGTTTTGTCCCAAAAAAGAAATTGCTATCATGACAGATTTCGAGCTAAAAAACAAGCTGAGAAAACTTGGCGGAATGCCTCAAACTGTCTTGGATAACAATGAGTTAATGGAAATTATGCTGCCGATAATTCGTGCCGATATTACTGCCAACGAAAATTATAATCCAAATTTACCGCTACGAAAATTCGACATAAAATTTATTTCGTTTTTTGGCACAAAAGAAAAGCTGACAATGCAAGAAAAAAGAAGTTGGAGGTTTTTATCGGAAAAAGTGGTTACGAAATACGAACTTTCTGGAGAACATTTTTTTATCTACGAGCATCTCGAAAGTGTATGCAACATAATGAAAATCAGCATATAAGTACTCTTACAAAAGTTCTTACGCTTTTTATTAACCTAAGTTGTTAATTCACAGCTTAAACGTTTCATAAAAAATAGGTCTTAGTAAAATGATTTTAATAAAGTAAGACATTAAAATTCCTAACTAAAACTAAATCAGGCATAAACAAAATTATTAATTTTCCATTACTTAGACCTTAATAAACCTGTTCAATTTCTTTGTTTTTTAATAAAATACCCATAAAATGAAAGGCTCTGCAAGGGTTTTTGCTGTTAATACCAAAAATATTTCTGAAGAATTATTTTATCGGTTATTGGATAGTTTACCAAAGGCTCTCGCCAACAATGTGCGCTCTTTTACTCACCGAAAAGACGCACTTCTTGCGCTTGCCGGAAAATTGCTTCTGAAACACGGTTTGACTTTGTTTGGCTGTCGGCTAGGGCTTAATGATTTGAAATTCAACGAATACGGTAAGCCTTACTTGCCAAACGAGGTTTATTTTAATATTTCTCATTCTGGCTTTTATGCGGTTTGTGCTTTTTCAGAAAATTGTGCGATTGGCATTGATATTGAGCAACATATAAGCATAAACATAGACGAATTTTCTGTCGTTTTTACGAAGAAGGAAATTGAAAATATGAAAATGCAACAAAATTCCAGAACGGCATTTTTCGATTTGTGGTGTGCAAAAGAGAGCATCATGAAAGCAGATGGGCGAGGTTTTGGATTGTCGCCACTTTCTCTTTCGCCCGAAAAACAGTGTTTTGTTGATGGCAAAAAGTGGCACTTGACTTCTTTGGATAATTTTGAGGAATATTCGCTTTTCATTGCCACGGAAATAGAAATGGAAAAGGTCTATTTTGATTTAATAAATATTGAGTGAATAATGAATTGTATGTTGGTAACATACAAACTGTTGGCAATTAGAAAGGTATCGAAAAACTAAATATGTTTTTCTAGCGTTATATTTTCGCCATCGAAAACTGCATACGAGAAATTTGTAATCCAATCTCCCAGATTAAAAAATCTGCTCCCGCCCGAAAGTTCAAGCTCCATAGGAATATGTCGATGTCCAAAAATAAAATAATCGAAGTATTCTTTGCGGAGTTTTTCTTTTGCAAAAATAATAAGCCATTCTTTGTCTTCGCCCAAAAAAGTGTATTCCTTTGGACTACTGCTAGATTTTCGGCTTTTTCGAGAGGTCGATGTAGCCAAAAAAGTGGCAAAATCGGGGTGCAAAATACGCGCGAAAAAAAACCGCGTTATCGGGCTGATGAATATTTTTTTTAGGATTTTATAAAACCCGTCCCCCGGACCTAAACCATCGCCATGCGCAAGGAAAAAGCGTTTCCCTTGTATCTCTGTGATTAGGTGTCCTTTATGGAAAATCATTCCTGTTTCGCGCTGCAAATAATTGCGCACCCACATATCGTGATTACCGGCAAAAAAATGAACAGGAATTCCGCTATCTGCAATTTCCGAAATTTTGCCAAGAAAACGACAAAAACCTTGTGGAGCAACACTTTTCCATTCGTGCCAAAAATCGAAAACATCGCCAAGCAGATAAATACTATCTGCTTGATAACGAATAGTTTCGAGCCAAGCTACAAGTTTTTTTTCGCGGACAAGACTTTCTTCGAAATTTGGCGCACCTAAATGAATATCAGAGAGAAAATAGGTTTTTTTTTGTGTTAGTGCCATAATGCTTGTGGGCAATTGTTTCTACCAAGGGGAGTCTGTCTGACGTGCAATATTGCGGGATTTCTTTTTACGCTTACGTCTTGTGTAATAGAATGTTACACCAAAAACAATTAATGCAGTCGGAATAACAAGAAGGAAAAATGTCAATAACATATCTTGCATTTTTCCTTTCGATAAATCCATTGGAGCTTCGTTTGTTGTGGTTTTGTGTACAACCATTTGTTGAAAAAGCTCAACATCTAAGACTCCTAAATTTGTTTTAGAAATTTCGGCAAGCTGATTTTTCATTGCCTCGATATTTGCGTTGACATCTTTGAGCTTTTCTTGGGCACGGTCAATTTCATCAACAAGTTTCGATTTGCGGACAAGTTCAAGAAATTTAAGTTTTACTTGTTCTTTTGTTTCAATCTTTTTTATTAATTCCTTGTATTGCACCGAAATATCAATTAATCGAACATTTTTTGAATTGATATTACTGGCAATAGTTTTTAATGCATTGACGACTTTGTCGTAGTTATCGTTTGGAATGCGAATGGTCATTTTACTTACTTTTTTCGTCGTAAAATTACTCTCTTCTTCAGAAGCAATGAAAGAATCCCATTTCGACAAAATGCTATCTATCTGATTACGAGCAATGTTGTAATTGGCAACTTGCATATCAATATTTCCTTGCTTCACCATCCCGGACGGAATTGTTGTGTTGTCGTTTGTTTGTTGTGCTAACAAATGCCCCGAAAAAGACAATAAAAAAAGCAGACTAAAAATCTGCAAAAACTTGTTTATCATTTCAATATGTTTAAAAAAGTGAACAAAACAGTAAAACCTTTTAAGTTGAATATGGATACAAAATTATTAGTTTTTGAGTTGAAAACAAAGTATAATACGGTATTGGTATTGTCAAATTGCAAATATTTGTTGTTTTCTTTTTGATAATCAATTAATTATAAATATTTTTTTACCGAAGCAGGAACGCATCGAGCAATGTTCTTGGTTCGTTTTTTTATCTTTGAAATTCGTCTGACAGTGGTAATTTAATTCTGCGAAAAAAAACGTAAACCGCTTGCTAAGTAATGGAAAATTATTAATTTTCTATTACCTATATTAAACTTTGGACAAAAAATTTCATTTTCAAAAGTGAAATTAATTTTGTAACATTACATAAGTAAAATGAAT
>JAOZMU010000291.1 GCA_029934165.1 Bacteroidales bacterium | reverse complement strand
TTTATTTCAAAACAACCCTGTAACTATTTGATAATCATACCAACACTGTTATGTATGGACTATCAAAATTCTTATTTCCAAGCAATAGACAATTACTAATCCATAACTCTTATAAACAAAAACAGAATTTATTATAAGCTGTTAAATTTTTTGCTTAAAATGTGTTTACGTTGGTACTTATGAAATAAATTTATTTATTTTGCATATTCAATCATAAATAGACGTGTCAAAATAATCGACACTTTTTCGAGTTGTTACTTGCCTGAATACAAGTCATATACAACTCCTAATAAATAGCACCATGTGCTTAGTTATGGAAATTATTACAAAATCTACATCTATATTTCAAAAAGTCAGAAAACTGCGTAACTCCGCGAAAACCATCGGATTCGTCCCAACAATGGGAGCATTACACAACGGACATTTGTCGCTGGTAGAACGGTCTAAACAAGAAAACGACATTACAATTGTAAGTATTTTCGTAAACCCTACGCAATTTAACAATGCCGAAGACCTGAATAAATACCCCCGGACAATAGAAGCAGACATAAATATTTTGAGTAAAGCAGGCTGTGATATTATTTTTACGCCGAATAAGGAAGATATTTACCCCGACGACAATTCGCTAAAATGCGATATTAATTTTGGTACACTTGCGCAAGTAATGGAAGGACAATTTCGTACAGGGCATTTCGACGGTGTTGCAAATGTTGTCCGCAGATTGTTTAATGCCGTTGCACCACACCGCGCATATTTTGGACAAAAAGATTTTCAGCAACTTGCAATAATTCGCCATTTAGTTGAGTGTAAAAATTACGAAATCGAAATTATTGGCTGTCCAATAATTCGCGAAAACAACGGACTTGCAATGAGTTCCCGAAACATCCGATTGACAAACGAACAACGAAATAATGCCGCCCTAATTTCGGAAACGCTTTCGGCGGCAGTACGAAAAAAAAACGAAATGTCGATTAACAAAATTAAGAAATGGGTTGTAAATCAGATAAATACAAACTCGTTTCTCGAAACAGAATATTTCGAAATAGTAGATGGACAAACCTTACAGCCAATCGCCAAGTGGTCATCGACAAAATTTATTGTTGGTTGCATTGCAGTTTTTGCAGGCAAAATTCGTTTGATTGATAATATAACTTTTAACAACGCATAAAACACTGACAATAAACACGTTAGGGTTTTGAACATATATTCTATATCTTTAGTATAAACCTATATTTTAGTATTATGTTTATCGAAGTAGTAAAGTCAAAAATTCACAAAGTATCTGTTACTGAGGCAAATCTACAATACGTAGGTAGTGTTACGATTGACGAAGAGTTAATGGAAGCTTCAAATATTATCGAGAACGAAAAAGTTCAGATTGTAAACATCAACAATGGCGAACGTCTCGAAACTTACGTCATAAAAGGCAAACGTGGCTCCGGAGCAATTTGTTTAAACGGACCAGCAGCACGCCGTGTAGCAGTTGGCGATGTTGTTATTATTATTTCCTACGCAATGTTGGATTTCGAGGAAGCGAAAAAATTTAGTCCTACGCTTGTTTTTCCAGATGCCGAAACAAATACGTTGGTAGATTAGTTTCATCTTTAGCAAATATAAGTATTTAAGCAAAATGTCAAACGTGCGTAAATGTTTGGCATTTTGTTTTATTAGTTTAATTATAAATAGAAAAAACGTTGAAAAAAAAGATAATTAACATACTAAAATACCTGATATTCTTTGCATTAGGAGTTCTTTTGCTATATTTTGCCTTTAGCGGAATTGATTTGGCTGTTGTTTGGGAAGGTCTAATATCAGCAAATTTTTGGCTTATTTCTGCGTCATTGTTTTTGGCATTTTTAGGCTACATAAGTCGTGCAATTCGTTGGAAATTACTCATCGAGCCACTTGGGTATAAACCGTCAAACGAAAATGTGTATCACGCAGTTTCGATTGCCTATTTTGCCAATATCGCATTTCCACGTATGGGCGAGGTTACTCGTTGCGCAACACTAAACCGGACAGATAAAGTTCCAATAGACTCATTATTAGGCACTGTGATAATTGAACGTGCAACAGATGCTATTATTTTACTTGTCATGATAGTTGTCGTTGTCCTCTCAAAAATTGACACTTTCGGAGCCTTTTTCATGGATAAACTGATGAAACCAGTTTGGACACGTGCATCTGATTTTTTGTCTTCATCGCCATTCATTTCAATACTTTTTACGCTGCTATTTTTTGGCGGTTTATTCGCATTATATAAAACTCGCCATTCTCTTGCCAGATTCGTTGTTATACGTAAAATATTTGACATAATAAAAGGTATTTCCAAAGGGCTAACAACAGTTTTTAAAATGAAACGAAGCCGAGAATTTATTTTGCACACAGTTATTATTTGGGTGATTTACTGGGCAATGACATATTTGGTTTGTCTTTCCTTCGAGGCTACTTCGCATTTCTCTCCCATCGAAGGCTTATTTATGTTAGTCATTGGTGGTATTGGTATGATTATTCCTATGCCCGGCGGAATTGGGTCTTTCCACTTAGTGAATATTTTGGCATTGACAAGCATTTTCAATCTTTCGCAAGCTGACGCAGCAATATACGCAACTCTGTCGCACGAGCCTCAAACACTGATGATTATCCTAATGGGAACAGTTTCCTTAGTCATGTTGAGTATCAGTAAACGAAAAATCAAAAATCAAAAAGATATTCAAGCAAAAACGGAAAAAAATGAGCAATAATTTAACCGTAATTCAAAGTAAAATTGTTGATAAACAAACTCTTAAATCGAAATTGAAATCATCGACAGGTAAGAAGGTAGTTTTTTCAAATGGCTGTTTCGATATTCTGCACCGTGGACATATTGAATATTTGGCACAAGCAGCAAACTTTGGCGATATTCTTGTAATAGGCTTAAATACAGATAATTCTGTTCGTAGGCTTAAAGGCAAAACACGCCCACTTCAAGACGAAACTTCGCGAACAATTACGCTTGCTGCCCTTCAATTTGTAGATTTTGTAGTGCTTTTTGATGAAGACACGCCTTACGATTTAATCAATTTTATCAAGCCAGATGTACTCGTCAAAGGTGCTGATTATAAGGCAGAAGACATAGTTGGTTACGATGTCGTAACAGGCAACGGAGGTTGTGTCAAAACAATCGAACTAACAAAGGGATACTCGACAACTGCAATCGTAGAAAAAGCGAAAAAATAGCTAATAGTCTTATTTATACCTCATTACAACAAAAAAGGTTCGAAGCTAACAACTCCGAACCTTTTTTGTTTTTAGAATTGCCTTAATTATCTATTACTTAATATTCAGTTGCTTTAGCGTACCATCTTGATTAATAATAAAATAGTTCGATTTTTCTCGTGGTATTTCATTTACAGGCAAGGTATATTCCACAAACATTTGAAACGTGAATTGAACAACAGGCTCATTAAATTCGGCGTTAATGATAATATCAAATTTATCGTACGGAATTTTGTCATAATACAAATGTACTTTCTTCTTGCTGTGAGTTACGCTGTGTCGTTTCTTAATTTTATTCAAATCATTGGTACTAAATGCTTCATACGATTCGTATAAATCGTATGGATACGTAACCTTGCTATCTTCACCAATTTTTACCGGCAGTTTGCTGAGGTTTAAACCGAGCTTTTGATATTCGGCAACTCTTTTTGAAATATTATTCGTGGCTATTTGTCGCAAGGAGTCAAAATATTGCTCCGTATTTTTTACGAAATATTCAAGTTTTGCGAAATCATAAATTTCATTCTCAGCAGCTATTTTCATAATAACTTCCATTTTTGCAACATCAGTAAATGCAATATGAATGTTTTTCTGCATCTCAAATCCCGCCGGAACTTCATTATAAGATTTGCTAAATAGCTTGTCTTCAACAACATACTCGTAAACAGGAACAAGCGAAATCATATCAATATAAATAGCTTCTTCCGAAATTCCGTTTTCCGAAAGTTTGGAAGCAAACCCGTTTATTCGGTTCGCCATTAGTTGCTCAACCTCGGTTGCTGTTTTGCCAATTTGCGCTAAGTTAAAAATAGCCAAATACGAGTCGGCTTTTACATTCATCAAAGCATTTACCGTGAAAAATACCTTGTTATTGCTAGGCATACGAGCCGATGCCGTGTTGTGGTTAGCACCACCGTGTTTATTGTTGGCAAGCTGATTATAACTAGAATTTCCGAGTGATTGTGCGCATGATAAAGATGAATTTATACTCAAAAATATAAAAATAATAAAAATGGCTTTTTTCATTGCATAATACTTTTTGTGGATACAATAATAATGGCTGCAAAAAATATTAGTTATTTGAATTTAATCATAACATCAGAATCAAAATCCTTAGAATAGAACTTGAACAAATTGGCACTCAACTCGATAGAATGTTTATCCGAAGACAATTTTGCATTATCATTCTTAATCTTTCTAATTTTTTTATCGAAGTGCATCACTATTTCATACCGAAAAAAAGTTTCCATAGACTTCATTTCCTCATTATCTACCACCGAATCGTTCTCTGCTTTTGGCATTTTGAAATAGAGTTTTTTACGTTTTTTTACGAAATATGTATGCTCATCGCCAGTTTCTAATCCCATAGCTTGCGCACCAAAAGTATTAGCCTGCAAAGAATTATTCAAAGCGTCAAGGTTAGAAAAATCATAAGATATGTATGCAACATTATCGTCTGATTTCCAACCTTGTGCAACATTCGAAATACCCTCAGCCTCAGAGAGTAAGTCTGTTGCTTGCTGCAAAAACATTTTCAACGAATCTTGCATATTGGTTTCCGAATCGCCCTCGGCTTGTAACATCGAATTCAGCATCGTAATATCCAGATTGTGAACAACCGAACCCGAAAAATCTTCATTAAAATGAAATTCCTGACGAATTGTACAACTCGACAATCCAACAATGATAATGAATAAAATAAATTGGAACTTTTTCATGTGTTTAACATTTTAAATTTATTAACAAAAGGGTTAAAATCTATTTTTTATGAAACTTCTTGACTGTCCGGCATTTAGCTTTTAAAGCCATTTATTAAGAATTGTATATAACTTGTTATCAAGTCGATAACAACTCGAAAAGTGTCGGTTATTTTGTATACCTAATTAATAAATTAGACTTTGGACAAAATTATTAAAACTAATAAACACAAGTTTCTGACTTCAAT
>JAOZMU010000290.1 GCA_029934165.1 Bacteroidales bacterium | reverse complement strand
TTTTTGCGCTTTACTAAGATTGAACAAAAAATAAAGTTTCCAAAATCGGTAAAAAGTGTAAAGTTTATTTTTTGTTATATGAAACATGCCTAAAAACTCGGAAAAAACCGCCCCAAAAAGCTGATTGTTTTTAAGTTGTCGATTCTGTCTGTAAAAACACGTATTTTGCTTTTTATAAACAAACCATGTTCATAATTAAAAATTCGTAATTTTTAATAAAATAATATTCTTCTCATCGTGCAGAACCTCAAAACCCGATAAAGTTGAGAAATCAATCCTTTCGCCGATATTCATATAGTTTTTATCTATAAATAAATATTCAGTTTTTGCGTCTCTTAAAAATGCTTTAATAGATTCACTATCAGTGTTTTGCATAAATTCTTGCCAGCGATATTTGCAAACGCCATCTCCGATTGGAAGATAGCCTTCGTTGATGACATAATACTTGTACGAGGTCAGCGGAAAGCCATAAATTCTACTTCCTTGTGGAATGTCAAATTCCTTAAATCGCTGAATGACAGATAATGCCACATTGGTGTCCCAACCGACAAAAGCTTGAATTTCGGTTTTTGTTATTGGTATTTTTTTATTAAAACTATTTTTATAATAGCTGAATGCCAAATGTTTAGGACCAAACATAACAGCGAAGAAAATTCCAATAATTGCAAATTTTACCCAACGCGAAATTGCGATTTTTTTGCTTACAAAAAGATAAATTTCATTCAAAACCAAGATGGCAGAAATTGCTGCAAGTGGCAGAAAATGAGCGTATCGTGTAAAATACGAAACACCGAGCCAAACGGTAGCATTGAAAAGTGCAAACAAAAATATGATACGTTTTTGCTCTTCGTGCCATTTTTTTATCATCACAAAAAACGAAAAGCCAAAAACCCAAACGTAACTCAAATGTGGCCAATATCGCAATGGGCTGTCGGCACGCGAAACCATTAGCTCCCAAGGCAGTTTGTACCAAATATTTACCCAAGTCCAGTTGTGATGAATGTCGATGTCGCTCATTATGAATTTGTAATCCTGAACAGACCAAAATTTATCTTCCAAGCCAAGTAACATATTGACAGCCGGCGGAATAGGGTCTAAGTTGATGATAATATTACGAATATACCAAACAGAACCTAAGACGGAAAATGTGATGAGAAATGGCAAAAGCTGTTTCAGTTTTGAGCGATACAATACTATAAAAAATATTGCCGGAATTGCAAATGCTGCGGTTGGTTTGCCCGCCACGAAAAGTGCTAATATAGTGGCAGTTGCAAATTGGATGTTTTTTTCTGCCTGATTGTTTTTTAGGACGAGCAGAGCAAAAGCAGCCGCAAAAGTCAAAAACATCATCGGGACATCAATGTACGCAATGTTGAGATATTGCTGAACAACAGGCGTAAAGAAAAACGCCAAAGCTCCAACGTATTGCAATGGTTTCCAGACATTAAGGCGTTTCAGGACAGCCCAAATGCCGAGCGTTGTGAGAGTGCCGCACAGCCACGAAAAAAGGTGCATAAATGTTGTCGATTTAAGAAAAATTCCTATCGTCAGAACCGAGTGAATACCAAACGAATAGAGCGGATAACGCATGCTTTCCTCGGTGTAAATGCCTCCTTTTTGCACCCAAAGTAGCGGATAGGCAATATGGTACGAAACTTCGTCAATCCAAAGTGGAGGCAAAAGTGATGGTATCGCACTGATAATAAATAATATCCATAAATATTTATGGTTTACAAACATTTGTTTTAAGAGCATCAAAGTTTGTTTTGTAGCTTTTGGCTGGCGGTAGATACCATAAAACATAAACACATGAAAACCAATAAGAAAGATGTGCCAATAGAGCGTTTGAGTGAGCAAAAGAAAGGTACTCAGAAACGAAAACAGTCCAATGCCAACGGCAGCACGAAAAACAAGTTCGCCTGTCGAACTACGAAATGTGCTTTCTTTGGCTCGCGGAAGTACGGCAAAAGATACAATCACTGCTCCAAAAAGAAACATAAAAATAGATAACAACCCGATTATCAATTGCATAAGAATATCTGGCGATGTAAAATTGTCCCAGACAATAAATTCAAAAAATTTTGATATTACTTTTTCTATATTCATTGTTTATTATTTTAAATTATTATGCTGATAAACAGCTTGTTAAGCGTTAGTAAGCATACCTTCGTTTGCAAAACTATAATGATTGGTATCGCCAATAATTATATGGTCTAATAGATTGATATTCACCAAAGAACAAGCATCTCTAACCTTTTTTGTGAGTTGAATATCTTCGTGGCTTGGTTTTGTTGCGCCTGATGGATGATTGTGAATGAGAATAACGCCAGATGCCAACATCTCGATAGCTGGCTTGAGAATTAGGCGTACATCTACAACTGTCGCAGCGACACCACCTTGCGATATTTTTTGTTTGGCAATTATTTTGTTTGCTTGGTTTAGGAGTAGAATCCAAAACTCCTCGAAGGGCAAATCGCAAAGCATTGGCTGAAACAGCGAAAAAACATCTTCGACACCTGTAATTTTCTTACGCTCAATTATATCGGCAGATTTTCTGCGTTTTCCAAGTTCGAGAGCAGCCACGATGGATATTGCTTTTGCTTCGCCGATTCCCACAAAATTTTTTACCAGCTCAGAAATACTCACTTTTCCAAATTGGTTCAAATTATTGTCAACCGAGTTCAGGATTCGTTGAGAAAGTTGTACGGCAGTTTCGTTTCTGTTTCCCGAACCAATCAAAATGGCAACAAGTTCGGCATTGCTCAGAGTGTCAATTCCGCGTGCCATGAGTTTTTCGCGCGGGCGGTCTTCGAGAGCTAAGTCTTTTATTTTCAGACGCTCGCTATTGTTTTCTGCCATTATTTTTTCGTATTTATTAACTCAGAAATTATTTGCTCCGAGTCCGAATCGAGTTGTTTAAAAATGCGTTTTTCGATGCCGCCAAACTCTGTTTTATCAACCCTGAAAGCTATTTTTTTATCTTTTATCAAACTCATCGTGTCGCAAATCCCTGTCAAAGATTCTAAAATATGCGATGTAATTATTATTGTCCTATTCGATTTTTTTAGTGCAAGTATCACATTTCTAAACTTTTGCGTAGTTTCAAGGTCAACTCCATTGAATGGCTCGTCCAGAATGAGCAATGGTTTTGGTGCTGCCAATGCGCCAATAAACGCAAGTTGCTTTTTCATGCCAGTAGAATATTTTTCTATGAGCTTTTCTATCGGGAGTTCAAAAAGCCTGTTCCAGTTATTAAAGTCAAAATCTGGATTTTTCGATTGAAAAAGTTTCAGATATTCTTTGCCTGTAATGCGAGGATAAAAAAAGTTGACTGTCTCTAAATAAGAAATATTAGTTTTATTTAATGCCAGATTATTAAATAAAATTACTCCTGTGTCTCTTTTTTTTATGCCAAAAATTGTGTTCAATAGCGTAGTTTTTCCTGAGCCATTTAAACCAACAAGCCCATGTATTTCGCCGCTTGGAATTTTCCAATTAAGTGTATTTAACACTGTATTGTTTCCGTATGAAACGGATAAATTTTCAATTTTCAACATCAAGATAAATTTTCAGATTTTGAACTGCTTTTTTGTAGGAACGCACCAGCAACAAGAGTGGCAATGGCGATAACCACGGAATTAGAAATCCGAATATAATAAGTGTTACGAATATAATATTCCCTTGCAAACTTTCGTTTGGTGTATAAACTGCGTATTTTTGAAAAACGACAAACATCTGAATTAACAGCGAAATAGTAAGTAAATATAATGCTGCATAAATTAAATGAATATGTATAAATGCAAATAACGCAAGTAAAAAAAACGCAATAAGTGCAAAAATAAGTAGATGTGTTGCTGTTTTTGCCCATAAAAATCTGTGTGGCGATAGCTCATATAGCTCGACAAATTGGCGTGGCTCGCTTTGCATCTGAACGCCAGCCGAATAGAAATTTAGCAAAACAATTGCTGCTGGAATGACGAAATCGTAGCTGCAAAACCCTGTCGCTAAGGCAATTAGCAGGATAAGAAATATTCCATTCAAACGAAAACTGCTGCGCCACTCGAAGGCTTTTGCCGGAAAAAGTGCTGCTCCACCAAATGTGCCTGAAGAAATTTTTATTGTTGTACGAAGCGCAGAAATTGCTGCTATTGCCGCAACTGCACAGCCTACCATGGCAAAATTTTTGTGCCATAACAAAATGCCCAAAATTGGGATTGACATCGTAATGTTCTCACAGACAAATAGTTTGTATTTGTTTATGTGCAAGTGTTGCAAAAACACTTTATCGCGTCGTGTTGTTTGAAGGGATAGCACCATAAACACTTGAGTTACAGAAAGAAACAATGCGCTATTAAATTCCGAACCCAGCGAAAATATTTTTGGCGAAATAAGAATAAGTCCTATCAAGACAAAAATGGTTCTCGCCAATCCGATTTCGGAAATTATGCGGGTTGCTTGTCGTAGTCTTATTGCAAGAAATTGCGTCAACATATTGATACGTGTTGTTTTATGTGCATAGCATTACAAATTACGAAGTGCTAAGTGGCTACCGCTTGCTACAAAGGCGTTTTGCGGTAGTGATTGTAGCGCAGTCTTCGACTGTTTTTATAAATAAACCTCTAACTGCTAATAAATTCAACGTTAAATGCCAAATTACTTTCGTATGATTTTTGTAGCAAATGGTTTTCATTAAAAATAGAAACTAAAATATTGAAAATTTACTAAACTCATAACAAGTTAAATATTAGTTTTCTAACTTGATTTTTCTATCTGTCATTGCACATAACGATAATAATTGAACTATGTAATCCGAAAAATTTATATATTTGTTAATGGTGTATGTAAAAAATTACTCCTAAATTACAAATAAGTACATAGTGTTATTAATAATGAAAAGTATTGTGCTGGTATTCAGGTCGATAACAGCAATTAAAGTGTCGCTTATCTTTACAAACCTACTTACAACAAAAACAACCAAAGCCCAAGTTGAACACAAAGATAGCGATAAAAACCTTTTTGTTTTATAATTTGTCGTTGTCTTGATGTATAAAAAATTCATGTGTGTCTGAATATGCCTTAATGTGCTGTGTATCACCACGATACATTACGTCTGAAAGTAAATTACGAATACAAGGTTTGTTCATAAAATTTGTTTGTTTTGTCGGACCGCTTGCTACAAAGGCGTTTTGCGGCAGGGATTGTAGCGGTAGCTTGCCGAAG
>JAOZMU010000289.1 GCA_029934165.1 Bacteroidales bacterium | reverse complement strand
AGAATATTTCTTTTCGATGTGAATTGATTTTTTTTGTCCAAAGTCTAATAATAAAAAATTTATGTAAAAGTAAAAAAAAAACTGAAATTTGTCGTGCCAAAACATTCTCTTTTGTCATACAAAAAATTTGTATTTCTGTTTCTAAGTATTTCCACATTTTACAAAACATTATATCTTGATATAAGCACTCATACAAAAGTTTTTACTTATTTGCATGCCTGTAATTTGCTGATAGTTCGAGTTTTACAGAATTGCATAAGCAACACTAATTAGGTCTTAGACCTTACATCTTGCGAAAAGCAACATTAATTAAATAGAAGCCCTTAAATAGTGCCTTGATGTTGCGGTTTCGCAAAAGAATGATTAAATTTATAGTCAATCAAAAATAAGTTGGTGCGTAAAGATGATAGCCATTTTTTAGCTGTTATTGGCATGAATATCAACACAATATGTTTCCTCGTAAATAAAATTATTGTTAAAAAATATTTCGTAATAATTTAAAGAAAAAAATGGAATCAATAGGAATTAATTTGGATAGTCTCAGCGGTTTTGTACCAAAAGATAGTTTGTCTTCGCGCTACAAAGATGCAAATTTGGCAAACGTAGCATTGCACAAAAAAACAGGGAAAGGAAACGATTTCTTAGGTTGGGTTGATTTACCTTCATCTTTGACTGACAATGTGTTACAAGAAATTGAAGACGCTGCAAAAGTTATCAAAAACAAGGCAGAAATACTTGTTGTCATCGGAATTGGCGGCTCGTACTTGGGTGCAAAAGCAGCGTTAGAGGCTTTGTCTCATAGTTTTACTTGCTTGCAAAACAAGCGTAAACACCCACTGGTTTTGTTTGCAGGGCATAATATTAGTGAGGATTATTTAACGGAATTGCGTGAAATTTTGGCTGATAAATCTTTTGCACTTTGCGTTATTTCTAAATCAGGAACTACAACCGAACCAGCAATTGCATTTCGTATTTTGAAGCAGGATATTGAGGATAAATACGGACGCGAAGAAGCTGCAACACGAATAATCGCGGTTACAGATGCTTCCAAAGGTGCTTTGCGCCAACTTGCAGATAAAGAGAGATATAAAACTTTTGTAATTTCCGATGATATTGGAGGACGTTATTCAGTTTTAACACCAGTTGGCTTGCTTCCGCTTGCAATAGCAGGGATTGATATACGTAAATTTATCGCAGGAGCAAGAGAAATGGAAACTCAGACTGCGTCAAACGTGCCAATAGAAAATAATACGGCAGCAAAATACGCCATAATTCGCAACTTGCTTTATGAGCAAGGAAAGAAAATTGAAATTTTGGTTAACTATAACCCTAAATTACAGTATCTTGCCGAATGGTGGAAGCAACTTTACGGCGAAAGCGAAGGAAAAGAACATAAAGGAATTTTTCCGGCAAGTGTCAATTTTACAACTGACCTTCACTCAATGGGACAATATATTCAAGACGGGCAAAGAAATTTGTTTGAAACTGTAATAACTGTAAATGAGGCAAATAGCAAACTTTACATTCCTGAAGATGCTTCAAATCTTGATAAATTAAATTATATCGCCGGAAAACGAATTGACGAAGTAAATAAAAAAGCTGAACTTGGAACAATGTTGGCACATTTAGACGGCGGAGTTCCAAATTTGAAAATAACCATTCCGAAATTGGACGAGTATTACATTGGTCAATTATTTTATTTCTTCGAAAAGGCTTGTGGTATAAGTGGTTATATATTAGATGTAAATCCATTTGACCAACCCGGAGTGGAAGACTACAAAGTAAATATGTTTGCACTTCTCGGAAAGCCGGGTTTTGAAAAACAGACTGCCGCAATAAGAGAGCGAACGGCGAATGGTAAATAATACTGATTACTAATTTTTTGAAATGAATAGCATAAGGAATTATTCTATGCTATTTATTTTTGCATAAGTTTTTTACTTATTAACATTCAAATTATTTATTATTGTGAAATTCAAAATCATTAAAATCATCCTCATTTGTTTAGGTTTTATTTGTTATAGATGCGAAAATTACGTAGAAAAAAAACCGGAAGTTATTAAATCGGATTCTACCCTGACGAAAGTGAATACAGTAGTCATAGATGACTCGTTAGTACTTGAATATGATACAGTTATAATTGATGAGGAATTAACTTCGGTAGCCAATTTTATAGCAGGAATAGAGAGTTCAACGCTTAAAGATTTGCAGGACAATGAAACATATAAAGCGTACACAGCTCATATTGATACAGTTTGGAAAAAAATTGAGGAAGAAAACTTGCTCCAAATAAGAGTTTGGCGAAGTGAGAATAATGTTGCCGAGAAAGAAGATACGGGAGCTGTTTTTTACCCATTTTCGGGTCCAGATATTTTGTATGCTAATGCTTTTTTTCCTGATGCGAACAATTACGTAATGATAGGTTTAGAAAAAATTGGGAATATACCCATCGTTGATAAGTTTAAAGATTCTACTTTTGTGTATTCTTACCTCGAAAATTTGCTTTATTCGTTGCGTTACACAAACAAGGTTGGGTATTTTGTTACACGACAAATGCAATCGGATTTTGCGAATCGGAATTTAGATGGTGTTGTTCATATTTTGCTATTTTATTTGGCAAGGACTCATCATAAAATTGTTGATATTGAGCGTATTACGACAGATGCTTTCGGTAATCTGAAAGTTCGGAAGAGCGAAAATGAATCCAAAATCAACGGTATTCGCATAAAATTTACAGATAAAGACAAATCTAAAATCCAGTCGTTATGCTACTTTCCCTTCGATTTGTCAGATGATAATTTAGCAAAAAACACCGAATTTCTGTTTTTTCTTAACAGCTTGGGAAAAAAGATAACATACACTAAATCTGCATCTTATATTCTACATCGTAATGAATTTAGTATTTTGCGGAAGCTAATTTTGCAACAAAGCAAAAAAATTCTCCAAGATGACACTGGTATTCCTTATGAATTGGTTAAAAATCAGGGCTTTAAGATAGATTTATTTGGAAACTATACAAAAACAATCACCGATTTCAAGTTTGAATTTCAGGCTGATTTGAAAAATGACCTTGATAGTCAGACTGTAAGAAAATACCTACCATTTAAAATAGGTTATAATGCGTGGTATAACGAAACTGTTTTGATTTATGCCAAACAGAAAACCGAGAATAGAGTATTGGATAGCACAATTATTGATTCTCTCAATCGCTCGAATACTAATGTAATTAATTAAGTTACTGTCGGTGTGGCTTGAAGCCATTCCGACAGTGGTGAAATATGAATTATTTTTATTAGTTTGCACAGCAAAATGGACAAATATTTTTTAAATTTGGCATAAATAAAGATTATACCAACTTTGTATTCAGAAATAAGAAATCATGACATTAATCTTCTGATAATCAATAGATTTAGTGAAAATTGGGTTTAGATTTTATCGTTTTGAATAAGCAATTTACAAACATAAAACACTATGATAAAGACGCTCCTTGTTGAAAATTATGCGTTAATCGACAAGCTGGAAATTGAATTTAGTAACGGATTATCAACAATAACAGGCGAAACAGGTGCGGGCAAGTCGATACTTTTAGGTGCGCTGTCGCTTATTTTGGGGCAGCGAGCCGATGTTGCGCTACTTAAAAACAAAGCCAAGAAATGTATCATCGAAGGACATTTTGATATTAAAAATTACGAATTAAAGACTTTTTTCGGAAATCAAATACCTAATGCTGACTACGAACCTGTTACGATAATTCGTAGAATAATTTCGCCAAACGGAAAATCACGTGCTTTTGTGAACGATTCGCCAGTGAATTTGAATGTACTGAAAGAACTGGGTTTAAGGCTTGTAGATATCCATTCGCAGCATCAAAACCAGCTTTTGACCGATGTAAATTTTCAGTTAAGAGTAATTGATGCTTTCGCGCATCAAAACGACTTGGTTTTGAAATATAAAACTGCTCTAAGTTCTTATAAAAGAGAGGTTTTGGAGTTAAAGAAAATTTCGGAAGCTGCTGCAACTGCCAAAGCCGATTACGATTATTTTTCGCATAGACATGATGAGTTAAGCGATGCGCAACTTGTTGTAGATGAGCAAATAAAACTCGAAAAAGAACAAGAAACATTGAGTCATGCAGAAGAAATAATTTCTAATCTTTCGCAGGCTTCGCATTTAATTTCGGAAGACGAATTTGCTGCTGTCAATCAATTAAAAGATGCTACGGATAGGCTTTTTCAGATTGCGCCGTTTTTTGGTCAAGCCGAAAAGTTGCACAAAAGGCTGGAAAGTACTCTCATCGAAGTTACAGATATTGCATCGGAGGTGGAGGTTTTGGTTGGCGATGTAGAGTTTGACCCAAATAGAGCGCAGGAACTTGAGGACAGATTAAATTTGATTTATTCTTTGCTACAAAAACATCGGGTAAGCTCTGTGAATCAGCTGATTGAGATAAAAGAAAATCTTTTGGCACAAATTGTCGAAACGGATAATTTTGATGTGCGCATCGAAGAATTGAAGCAAAAAGTTGCCAGAGAAAAAACAAAAGTTGAGAAGATTGCAAATCAAATATCAAGGAATCGGACGAAAGTTTTTCCGGCTTTTGAGGCTCAAATTTCTGCTTCGCTTGCAGAAGTTGGAATGCCAAATGCGCTTTTCAAAATTCAAAATCTTGCTTCGGCAGAATTTTTGCCAACCGGAATTGATAAAATAAGTTTTATGTTTGCTTCGGGGCGAAAAATGACACCGCAAGATATTACAAAAGTAGCTTCTGGAGGCGAAATGTCCAGAGTTATGTTGGCAATAAAATCGCTGATTTCTAACTCGATAGCGTTGCCATCAATTATTTTTGATGAAATTGACACTGGCGTTTCCGGCGATATTGCAGATAAGATTGGTGTGATAATGCAAAAAATGTCGCAAAACATGCAGGTACTTACAATTACACATTTGCCACAGGTTGCCAGCAAAGGCGATTTTCATTATCTGGTTTACAAAGAAGACAACGATGGAGTTCCGGTTTCAAATATTAAGCAACTTTCTAAACCTGAGCGAATTACGGTGATTGCAAAAATGTTGAGTGGCGAAAACCTAACAGAAGCAGCAATTCAAAATGCTCGCGAATTATTGAATTAGTTCTCGCCTGAAAATATTAATGTTACAAAATTTATTTTTGAATAAGTTGTTTTTTTCCTTAGTAAAATGAATTTAATAAAGTAAGCCATTAAAATTCCTAACTAAAACTA
>JAOZMU010000288.1 GCA_029934165.1 Bacteroidales bacterium | reverse complement strand
TAAAATAAATTTGGATTTGAACACAGTATCTTAGTAAAGCGCAAAAATAGCGTTCTTTTTTGTATCATAAAAGCCAACTGAAGTTGGTTGATAGAACTTTTATTAGTAATGGAAAATTAATAATTAATAATTTTGCTTACGCCTGATTTAGTTTTAGTTAGGAATTTTAATGGCTTACTTTATTAAATTCATTTTACTAAGAGTACTTAGTTGCATCTTTAAAGTCTTGTTTTCGCAAGAATAGTCTCGGTGTGGCTTTTAAATTAATTGTACAGAAATTATTTAACGTTCTAATATTTAATAAAATTAACCACACTGAGACTTTATGGATAAATACGAACTTGTTAAATAGGATATAATAACCAAGTAATAAATAAGTTATGAGAGCTATATTTTTTATTATTCTTCTCGGAGGGCTGTTTGGTGCGAAACAGACATTTGCACAAAACGAAATGTTTAAAGCACTGTTTATGTATAATTTCACCAAAAATATCGAGTGGCCAGCAACATACAAGCAAGGCGATTTTGTAATTGGCATTTTGGGAAATTCGCTTATTGTTGCAGAGTTGAAACGCATTGCAGTGAAAAAAATGACTGGTAATCAACCTATTAAGGTAGTTCGGTTTTCTTCTGTTGGAGATATTGATAAATGTAATATTATCTATATTCCGCCAAAAAGCAGTGGCAAACTACAAGACGTGATAAGTAAGCTGAAAGGACAGCCAACGGTAATTATTACAGACCATGCAGGGTTAGCAAAAAAAGGCTCATGTATAAATTATATTACTGTCAATGGCGACCAAAAATTTGAGCTTAATAAGACTAACATCATCAAACGAGGACTGAAAGTTACTTCTTTTCTTTTGTCGCTATCGGTGAAAATAAAATAATACTGATATTTATCCGGAAAAATACTTATTATAATGTATTTTGTTGAAAAATGTAAATCCGTGTTCCAATTTTTGCGATGATAGTAACACGGAATTTTGAATAAATTATTTGCGACATAATAAACTGAAAATCAACAAGCTAAAAATTTCAACAAAATCCGTTCTAATCAAAAAAATTATAATATATAATTATTACAATAATACATTATAAAATTAAGGTCTAAGACCTAATTTTCATGAAATGTTTTAGCTGACTATTAACAACTTAGGTTAATAAAAAGCGTAAGAATTTTTGTAAGTAAAATGAATTTAATAAAGTAAGCCATTAAAATTCCTAACTAAAACTAAATCAGGCGTAAGCAAAATTATTAATTATTAATTATTAATTTTCCATTACTAAGAGTACTTAGTTAGATACAAAAAGCAGAAATGATTTTTAGAACAGCATTAGTTGTTTAGTGCTATCAAAAATTAACCACTCCTAAGATTTATGAAAAATTTTAATTACTAACTCACCAATAATATATGAAGATTTTATTTAAGATTTCTCTTATTATTTTTATGGCTTTCTTTCCTTCTGTTGCTGCGTTTGCACAAAAACCTGTCAGCGAGATGACACGCGAAGATGTCCTAAGCCTTGAGTATGATGAATTGATTGAGTATCAGCTTAATGACTTGATGAAATTTGCCGAAATTGTTGGCGTTTCGGTTCAAGAGCTACAAGATATGATTCTCAATCCGAAACAAACAACGGCTTCGAAATATGCCGAAGACCATTTTTCTTCGCCACTATCAATGACTGTTATCTCGGCAGATGAGATTGAAAAATCGGGTGCAACCTGCATTCCCGAAGTTCTAAAACTTGTGCCGGGCATTATCGTGCGCCAAAAGACAAACGGAAATTACGATGTTCACATCCGTGGCAACGATTATGTGCCACCAGGAGAAAAAATACTGATGAGCGAAAACAGCAGCACCTTAGTTATGATTGATAAACGTCCGGTTTACAATTATTTTCAAGGCGGCACATACTGGGAAACGCTCCCTATTGGACTCAACGACATTGAGCGAATTGAAGTTGTGCGCGGTCCGTCGTCGGCACTTTATGGACCAAATGCTGTGAGTGGCGTTATACACATCATCACAAAAAAAGAGCTAAAAAGCAAACCAACTTTCGATGCAAACATCTGTGCAGGGACTTATGATGCGCTTGGAGGAAGCCTGTCGGCAGCCGTTGGGATTGGTAAAAAATTCAGGTTTCGGGCTTCGGCAAATTTTGATAAACGTAGCCGTTTCACCGAAAAATATTTCGACCTGCACAGAGGCAAATATTGGAATCTGGAAGAAATGTTGCCTCATATCGAAGAAAACAACTATGGTACGTATTCGAGCATTGACGAAGCATTTGAAAACTCCGAACTAAGTACAAATAACTTTGGTGTAAATGTTTTTACTGACTGGGATATAACAAAAAACATATCTTTACATTACGATTTTGGTTACCAAAAATCTGATGTGCAAACTTGTTTTGTCGAATTTGGCACTTTCATTTCTCGCCGACAATCGGAAACTTTCTCAAGCGATATCAAGCTCAAACTTTGGGACGGCGAGATACATCTTAGCACTATTGAGGGAGTTCAAGATTTGGCAAAAGGAGTTCGTGGTTTCAAGTTCGATACATATTCATACAATGCGATAGCATCATACAATTTCAAATTTGGCGATTTTGTTTTCACGCCCGGATTTTTGGCTCAAGCCTGCCAATACAATGATAGTCTGTATGTTGACATTGAATACCACGAAGGTTTTATTAACGGAAGTAAATGGTTAGGAACTGTTGAGTTTAATTTCCGCCTTGATTATCGCCCGACAGACCGTTTGCGATTTACTGCCGCCTATGCCACCGGTGCGTATTCTAAACCGGAGAAGCCATATTATTCGTACCAACTTGTTTCATCACTGAAAATCGACGACAACAATATGATGCGTGTCGTTTATTCGCGAGCAAATTCATCGCCTTTCATCGCTCCTACTTATTCCAATTATACCACTCTATTTGAAGAGCATCACCAAGCAGTGGACGTTTTTAGCATCTATCAATATCTTGGAAATCAGGACTTAGACCTACCTGTTATGCACCTTGCAGAACTTGGATACCGCAATAAACTACTGAAAAATTTATACTCAGATGTCGAAGTTTTTTATTCGCGTACAGAAAATTTTAATGCTGCCATAAATACAATAGATGATGTTGTAGTTTTAGATACTACAACAGTAGTATTGTTTCAAACAGACCAAGTAATTACGCTGCCAATCGTTTCAAATCAATTTGGCGTTTCGGCAAGTTTTCAGCTCGCTTGGGGCAAAAACTTTAAACTGCGTGCATTCGGAACGTTGCAATATACTCTTTTAGAAGATGTTGAAGTTCGAGATTCGCTAATTTTAAACCAATTCACAGGTTTAAGTATTGATAGGTTCTCTCTTCAAAACAATCCGGCACTTATCAACATGGAGCATACATACACGCCGTCTTTTTATGGCGGAATAACAGCAGATTACGTGTTGTTTGATAAATTGACGCTAGGATTAAATTTATATTTCACCTCCAAACAATCGACCTTTTACAAACAGCACAGGACGCGCCAGAAAACTTTAGATGCACGAATTTCTGCCAATTTGATGGTTAATTACGAAATAACAAAGGGCATAAATACGTATGTCAGCGCAAGAAATTTGAGCAGTAGCGAAGATTCAGAATTTATCTTTTTGGACAGTGTGAAAAAAATGTTTTTCTTTGGCATACGCGGAAAATTTTAGAAAAAACCGCAAAACTGTCATAAATAAATTGTAAATACTCTTAGTAATGGAAAATTAATAATTAATAATTAATAATTTTGCTTACGCCTGATTTAGTTTTAGTTAGGAATTTTAATGGCTTACTTTATTAAATTCATTTTACTTAGACCTTACTTGATAATCTACCTGTTTTAAAATAATAAATTTTGTGTCGAATAGATAGCATCACTTGTTTATGACTATCCGTATATTGCATAATATCAACACGTTATTCGAATTTGCCTTTCATGCTTGAAAGATGTCCCAGTTCTTAATTAAAAACGCGTAATTCTTAATAAGCACTCCTTGTCCGTTGCTGATGAATTTTTCGTAAACGTCGGATAAGTTCTATTTCTTTTGCATTAAGGTTTTTAGGCAGCACCCATACAACCTTTGCGTATAAATCGCCGTTATAATTTGGCACATCATAATCTGGCATACCCATACCACGTAACCGCAACACTTCGCCATTGGAACAATTTTGTGGAATCGTAATTTGCATATCGCCATTGAACGTTTTGATAGTCTTTTTACCACCTAACAAGATGGTAAAAATATCCACAGGTAAATCACAATACAAGTCTTTATCATCACGTTTAAACAACAAATGCGGACGTACAACAATACGCACAAACAAATCGCCACTCTCGCCACCATATTCGCTCTCTTTCCCGTAGCTACGTACTTTCAAGATTTGGTCGTTTTTTATTCCCGGCTTCAGCGTAAGACGTATTTTGTCAATATCAATCGTAATAATACGCTGCGAACCAACAAAAGCCTCCTCTAAATCAATAGTAATTTTTCCGCGTCTATCCTCTCCCTTGAAAACATTTGCGTAGTCATAATCTGATGTCTTCTTCTTAAAACGACTACTGAAAAACTCCTTAAAAAACTCGGAAAAACCCTTGTCAGCATCTTCGTCTTCGTTATACAAATCGCCAAACAAGGTTTCATCTTCAAGGTCAGAACCATCGTAATCAGAGTCGGAATACGAAGAACCAGAAAAATCAAATTTCGCCCGTGAACCCGAAAAGTCATCAAATTTCTTACGCTGTACCGCATCGCTTAAAACCGTATAAGCCTCTGCAATCTCCTTGAAACGCTCCTCAGAAACCTTATCGCCATGGTTCTTATCGGGATGATAAATCATAGCCAACCGCCGATAAGCCTTCTTTATCTCTGCTTGCGAAGCCGTTCTCTCGACCTCCAATATCTTGTAATAATCCTTAAAATTCATCTATTCAAATAATTAAATTAAACACAAAAATGCTTTTCTAGCAAACAAATTGACATTACTGTCGGTGTGGCTCTAAGTCACACCGATAGTAATGAAATTAATCTCCCGAAAACTCTGTAAATCCTTTATAAGTATTCTTACAAAAGTTCTTACAAAAACGCAAGCTACGAGACAACTACAAGCGAAAAGCCCACGAGCCGCCCTGAAAAAACTATTTTATCTTTATGATAAGCACTCATACAAAAGTTTTTACATATTTACTTGTTCATATTTCGCTGATT
>JAOZMU010000287.1 GCA_029934165.1 Bacteroidales bacterium | reverse complement strand
TTGTAAGTAATGGAAAATTAATAATTAATAATTAATAATTTTGCTTACGCCTGATTTAGTTTTAGTTAGGAATTTTAATGGCTTACTTTATTAAATTCATTTTACTAAGTTTATTTGTGATTCACTAAAATAAATTATTTTCTTTTTTTCTTCAGCTGAGCTTCCAGTTTGGCAATTTTGCGTTCTAACTGTGCCTTTTCTTTCTGATGTTTATCTAGTATTTCGGACATTTTTTTCTGCTCTGCCTGTTGTTTTGTGTCTAATTCTTTTGTCTTGATATCCAACTCTTTGGCTTTTTGAGTTGCCAGTATTTCCAACTCTTTAGTTTTTGTTATGTCTTGTCCAAGATAGAATATTTTATACACATTTCCATTCTCGTCTTTTGCTGGCGAGTATGTTGCAAAAAATGTTTTTTTTCCGCTTGGCAAATCGCGTATTACTTCGCCACGGAAGGGAAATCCCTTTTGAAGATTTGCCCATGTTTTCATAAAATCGTCTGTCCGTCCAACAATATCAAACACATTTTTTCCGATGAATTTGTCGGCTGTCAATCCAGTAACATCAATAAAATTTTGGTTTATATGCAAAATAGTTCCATCTGTTGCATATTCCACCGAAATTAAAGAATCATCAACAGCATCGACTAACGCTCTCATTTCAATCTGTTTAATCATAATTGTCTCTTGCGTGGCTGCCATCTCTTCCATGTTTTGGCGTAGTTCTTCTTCTTGCGCTGCAAGCTCTTCAGCATTCTGCTTTAGTTCTAATTCGTGTTTTTTTATGTCTGTAATATCTGTTGCGATATTCAATATTTTCACAACGTTTCCATTGGCATCTTTTATTGGCGACAAAACTTCCGAAAGCCAAAATTCTTGTTCTTTTATTCGCACCAAATGTGTTGTACGAAAAACTAAGCCTAACTGCATTGCATTCAAGAATTTTTTATATTCTTGGCTATCTTTTTCTGTTGTAATAAATGTCGTAAAATGCTTTCCATTAATGTCTTCTGGCGCAATCATAAACAATTGTAACATTGCTTTATTTACATCAATGATAAAACCATTTATGTCAAAAGTCAAAACCAACGCCGAATTATTTATTGCATCCATGACACCCGTCAATTCGACCTGCTTTTTCTTTGCATCTTTTTGTACACCCGTCATCTGCTCGACTTGATTGCGAATTTTCTTTTCGGAGGTTTCAAGTTCTGAATTTGATGCTTCGATTTCATTTTTCTGTCGGATAAGTTCTTCTTGTGTCGATTTTAGCTTTTCCATATTTTGTCGCAGTTCTTCTTCTTGGGACGCTATTTCTTCATTATACTGCCGTAGCTCCAACTCCTGCTCTTTGACTTTTGTAATATCGAAACCAATATTTAATATCTTTTCGATATTCTCGTCTTCGTCAAAAATTGGTGCGTAAGTTTCCGAAAGCCAAAATTTATCGCCACCGGCATTAACTTGCGAAATACGCTCCATCTTTTTTCCTAATTTCAACTGATGCCAAAATTCTTTGTATTGGTTTATGTCCTCAACTTCAAAGAAATCGCTATGATTTTTTCCGACAGCCTGTTCTTCTGGGATACGAAGAATTTGCTCTATCTTCTGGTTAAATTTCAAGACACTGCCGTCCAGTGAATATTCTGAGAGACACGCAATTGGGTCGATAGCATTGAGTAAACTTTGCATCTCGGTTTTTTGCTTTAGCATATCGTCCTGCATCGAAACCATATACTCAATATTCTGACGCAGTTCTTCTTCGCTGGCTGCTAATTGTTTATTCTTTTCTTCTACCTCTTCCTCTTTATTTTTCGACTTACTATAGGCTTTCTGAATTATCTCTTGGTTTGCTTCGAGGCGTTTGTTCATTTCTTCTAACTTATGCTTCTGTCGCGACATTTCGTCTTGCGTTGTTTGCAGCTCTTCCATGTTTTGGCGCAACTCTTCTTCTTGTGTAGCAAGCTCTTCGGCGTTTTGTTTCAAAAGATATTCGCTTTCTTTTGTTTCGGTAATATCAAAACCAATATTAAGTATTTTTGCCACTTTGCCTCGCTCGTTGTAAATAGGGCTATAATTCTCAGAAATCCAATATCTTTTTCCGCCAACGTCAAAATTCATCATGCGTTTGCGATTTTGCCCATTTATAATTGTCTCCCAAAACATTTTTTCGGCATCTTGGTCTTCGATAATTGCCAAGTTCCAATAATACTTGCCTATGGCTCTTTTTGTCGAAATCCCAAAAATGCGCTGCAACGTTTGGTTGAAAGAAATTACACGTCCGTCAATATCAAGCTCCGAAATGCACGCCACAGGGTCGATGGTATCCAGCAGGCTTTGCATTTCGTTCTTTTGACGCGCCATTTCACTTTGTGTAACTTCCAGTTCTTCAAGATTATGCAGCAATTTTTCTTCGTTTTCCTGCATATTATCATTTGCTTGTCGAAGTTGTAGTTGGTTTTCTTCCATTTTTAATTGAATCTCCGTCAACTCACTCATTTTTGCACGAAGCTGCTCTTCTTGTTTCTTAGCTTTTAGCTCTATTTCTTTGCGTACTGTAATATCGTTGGCTATGTAAACAACTTTCGCAACTTGCCCATACATATCTTTAACGGCAGAAAATGTAGCGTGAAACCATTTCATTTTTCCGGACTGTGTTTTACGTCGCACCTGTCCACGATATGGTATGTTATTCAGGACATTATCCCAAATTAGCTTAAACTCAAGGAGGTCTTCGCGCTCTACAAAATCAAAAACACTTCTGTTTTGTAGCTCTATCTCTTTGTACTCCATCGTTTGCCGATAAATATCATTGCACGAATTATAACGTCCATCAATAAAATACTCTACTTTAAGTCCCGAATTATTAAGTGCTTCGATTTGTCCCTTATGGTCGAGGCTCTCTTTCTTTTGTTCTGTTGTGTCTATGCCTAAAAACAATATCTTCTCGACATCGCCATTTGCTTTGCGCACGGCTGTATATGTTGCCATCATCCAGACATCTTTTTCGTCCTTGGTGATGTGTTTCATGTTTCCCTCAAAATGTTTCCCACCTTGAGCTAAAGGTTCCCAAACTTTCTCAAACCAAATTTTATCTTTCTCATCAATAAAAATGGAAATATGTCGTCCTTCGACCTCATAGTTAGACCGATAACCAAGTTTCTCAAGGAATTTTGTATTTGCATAAACCAATATTCCAGCTGTGTCGTACTCTGCGCGAATTAGCGTATGATTAACAGAATCGGTAAAACTTGTCAACCGCTCTTCCTGACGGCGTGCTTCGGATTGCATTTTGCGCAAATCGTCCATATTTTTGCGCATTTTGTCTTCCTGTGTGCGCATCGTATCTGCCTGTGTTTGAGAGTCTCGCAGCAAAATAGCTGTTTTTATATTTATTTTAACGCTCGAAATTGTCGAGGCGATGCTTTCTGCTACTTTTTCGACAAACTCGACTTGATATGGCTCAAACAAAATGAAAGATGCTATTTCGACAACGCCAAAAATCTCCTCGTTGAGTTTCAGTGGCACAATAAGCAACGACCGAGGTTTGGCTTTTCCTAATCCTGATGTTATTTCAATGTATTCTTCCGGAATATCGGTCATATAAATTGTCTGCTGCTCAAGCATACATCTACCAATGATTCCCTCGCCAAACTCAATGCGTTTTTTGATAAATTTTTGCTTGCTAAAGGCAACTGTTGCTGCTTGTTCAATAAATTTGTCGTTCTCTTCGTTGTCGTTTACAACATAAACTCCGCCCTGATTTGCTTCGAGAAATTGTACCAAATAACTTATTATATTAAAAGAAAGTCGCTCGATGTTATCGTTGTCTTTTCGTAAAATGTCGCCAAGTTTTGCAAGCCCTTGTGTTACCCAGTTTTGTTTTTTGTCTTCTTCTTTACGCTTTTTTTCTTCTTTTGCAGTGCGCTGAAAACTCTCGCGCATATCTATAAGTGTGCTTCCTAACACATCTTCGTTGCCGATTAGCTCAATCTGAGCTTTATAATTGCCTTTGCTCAATTCCCTTATAAAGCCAACTTTTTCGTCCAAATTATTGCTTATTAAATCAACTTTATTGGCAATTTGTCCTACTTCGTTTGTCGAATTAAGACCAACTTTTTTGTTCAGGTTCCCATTAGAAACTGCGCTAAGTACATCTAAAATCTTCTGAACCGGCAAGATAAATTGTCCTCTGTTTAATAAGAAAATAACAAAAACAATAATCATGTTAAAAAGCATAATTATAAAAAATAGACCGATTCGCCAACTGCGTTTTTCGTCCATTCGTTTTTGTAACTCGGTAAAAATACGCCCGTTTTCAATGCCAAGTAGCTTACTATTCTTTTTTATGTTTGCTATGCTAATGGTAATTGCCGGATTAATATTTTCAGTAATGCTGGTTTGTGTAATCTCATGCCCCAAAGAGTCCACGCCAATGACATCGGTGTTTTTTTTCTTTAAAATAGACGGCTGATATAGAATTATGTCTATATCTCTTTTTATTAAACCCCAAATTTCATCGGCATTAGAAAATATTGGGAGTACTTCTTTATTTATTGGCGAAATAATATTCTCGAAACCTTGAGCTTTTCCTCCTTTTTTTAGCACCGTAACCGACTGACGATAGGTTGCAATAGTTTTTCTGAGTTCTTTTTTAACTCCATTGTTTCCAACGCCATAAGAAGTAGAAAGAAGCTCAATTTTCTGTACCAAAACTTGGTTACGACCAGCGATATTTATTATCTCACTGTCGTACTTGGAATTGTTTATTATATGGCGAATAGAGAAAAAATTAACCATGAATAATCCACCGACAAGCAATAGTGGAATTGCGAACTGCATTATAATGGGGTAATTGCGTATTTTTTTCATCTGTTAAATTTTTAGTGATACCGTGTCGGTATTGATATAGCAAATAAACTTATTTAATTTTATAACAGTCAATTTTACTAATATACAATCTATCAATGTTTTAAGGTCTAAGACCTATTTTTTATGAAACGTTTAAGTTGTAAATTAACAACTTAGGTTAATAAAAAGCGTAAGTAATGGAAAATTAATAATTTTGCTTACGCCTGATTTAGTTTTAGTTAGGAATTTTAATGGCTTACTTTATTAAATTCATTTTACTAAGCAAAATTACAAAAACTGTCTTTTGTGCAATTTATTATAAAATTGATAAATTATTGCCTTTTTCGATAGTCCCTACATAATGGTGTTGGTATGTTAATTTTTACTATATTTGTAAA
>JAOZMU010000286.1 GCA_029934165.1 Bacteroidales bacterium | reverse complement strand
ATTCCTAACTAAAACTAAATCAGGCGTAAGCAAAATTATTAATTATTAATTTTCAATTACTTAGTCATCGCCTTTATGTATATTTTCAATTATTTCAAATCAAATTACTTTTTTGTCCAAAGTTTAATAATAATACTGAAAAGTTTTCAAATTATGTTTATTTCACATTATACTCTTTAATTTTTCGATATAATGTTCGCTCGGAAATGCCAAGCTCTTCGGCTGCCATTTTGCGTTTTCCGTTGTGCTTTTCCAAAGCTTTTCGGATAAGCTCGATTTCTTGTTCTGCCAACGACAGCGATTCTTCTACAAACTCCTCAGTATCTTCAATTTGCGCGTTTTCAGTAGGAGTATATTGAAACTGGCTGCTTGGGTCTGTTTTTGGGTCATCAAAAGTATCAACAGATTGGTACACTTTATTTATTATCTGAGCATTTTTTTCATGAACATTGATACCACCAGAATCTGCCTGCATTATCTCATAAACCAATTTTTTCAAATCGTTCATGTCTTGTTTCATATCGAATAAAATTTTATACAAAATTTCGCGCTCGCTTGCAAAAGTCTTAGCATCAACCGATTCGTAAACTGCCGGAAGATTGTCGCCTTCGTCGTAAGATAAATATTTACGTAATTTTGCCTCAGTTAAAACACGCGAATCTTCTATGACAGAAATTTGTTCCGTCAAGTTTTTTAACTGTCGAATATTTCCTGGCCAACGATACGCACGCAAAAGATGCTGGGCATTTTCTTCGAGCGTTATAGGAGGCATTCGGTAGCGTTCCGCAAAATCGCCAGCAAACTTGCGAAACAGAAGCAAAACATCTTCGGCACGTTCGCGCAAAGCTGGCATGGTAATAGGCACATTGTTAAGACGATAGAATAAATCTTCGCGAAACTTTTTTTCTTTGATTGCCTGCTGGATATTAACATTTGTGGCTGCAACAACGCGGACATCAGTCTTTTGTACTTTCGATGAGCCAACCCGAATAAACTCGCCAGTTTCTAACACTCGCAACAATCTCACTTGTGTAGAGAGTGGTAAATCGGCAACTTCGTCAAGAAAAATTGTCCCTTTATTTGCTACTTCAAAATAACCCTTGCGACTTTCGTGCGCTCCAGTAAACGAACCTTTTTCATGCCCAAACAGCTCAGAATCAATCGTTCCCTCAGGAATAGCTCCACAGTTGACGGCAATGAAATTATTATGTTTTCGCGCGCTATATTGATGAATTACTTTCGGAAAAATCTCCTTTCCTGTACCGCTTTCGCCAACAATCAGAACGGTGAGGTCTGTCCCTGCAACTTGCCGAGCAATATCTATCGCTCTGTTCAATTTGTCGGAAATACCAATAATACCAAAACGCTGTTTTATTGCCTGTATATTTTTTATATTCATAACTTTACTATTAAATAGGTGCGTAAATAAACGACTCTTTTCGGCTTGAATATATGCCATTTACAAGGTTTACAAATAGTACTATACTAAATTAGGTTAAATAATTTACCTTTCAGATTGCATAAAACTCTTATTTTCAAGCGGTAGCCAATTTTTAATTAAAATATATACTTATTAACCAATCTATTTTAGACAACCTGACATAATTGTCAAATCTATGCCGAAAAGACTGACAAAGTTACAATTTTTAAGTTTTTTTCTTTAATATTGTAACAAGTTTTTTTTGAAGAAAATAGAACGCATAGTGCTATTTTTACGATGCTTATTGAATTGATACTCATTTTAATAACATCTGCAAAAAGTATTGTCTATACTACGTTCCTATTTATGTTTATACAAAATGTATTTCTATGAAATTTATTGGTATAATTCCGGCTCGCTACGCATCGACACGTTTTCCTGGTAAACCATTAGTCGATATTAAAGGTAAAACAATGATACAGAGAACTTATGAGAGAGCTTCGCAGGCACTTGATGTTGTCTATGTGGCTACCGATGACGAAAGAATCCGACAGGCTGTTATTGGCTTTGGTGGCAATGTCGCAATGACATCTGCGGAACACAAAACTGGCACAGACCGTCTTCTTGAAGCCATTGCGGTTATAGAAAAAAAACGCAACGAAAAATTCGACGTTGTGCTTAATATTCAGGGAGATGAGCCTTTTATAAATGCAAAACAATTACACCTTTTGACAGGTTCTTTTACGCCAAAAACACAGATTGCAACTCTTGTAAAACCAATTTCGGATAACGCAGAAATTTTCGATGAAAACCGCCCAAAAGTAGTGTTTACAAAAACAAAAAAGGCGTTATATTTCAGCCGTTCGCCAATTCCTTTTGTGCGTGGTAGCGACAAAAAAAACTGGATTGACAAATATAGTTTTCATCGACATTTGGGTATGTATGCCTATCGTCGCGATATTTTAGAAGAAATTTACAAGTTGGAGCAATCGCCAATCGAGCTTGCCGAGTCTTTAGAACAAAACCGCTGGTTAGAAAACGGTTTCGAGATACACGTAGAAATAACTTTGCACGAAAGCCCTGCTGTTGATACACCCGCAGACTTGCAAAAAATATTGGATTCGGATTTAATTTTTGACTAATTCTACTTTACGAAGTTAGATTAAGCTGATTATAAGTTATATACAATTCCTAATAAATAGTTCTAAATACTTAGGACACTCCTACGGAGCTAAAATACTAATTTATGATTTATTACTATTAACAGGTTGCTACTACGGAGTATTTTTACAAATTATTATGCACATTTTGTAAGCCAATTATGGCTGTCATATTAATAGAAACGCAGGACAACCAACAATAAATTAGCAACGCAGGTGTATCCTGTTTCTTTACACAGAATCGAAACACAAACCTATATGGCAAATTATCAGCAAATTAAACCAAATTACTAACGTAAGTTGCAAATAAGTAAAATGAATTTAATAAAGTAAGCCATTAAAATTCCTAACTAAAACTAAATCAGGCGTAAGCAAAATTATTAATTTTCCATTACTAATCAGCTAAGACGCTGCATAAAAAAAATAGGTCTTTGACATTAAATTAGTTTTTATGAACAAATCCAGTTTGACTAATCGACAGACGCGAAAAATATCTGCAAATTACATTTTTCCAGTTACAAGAAAACCACTAAAAAATGGAATTATAGTAGTTGATGAAAACGGGGAAATTGTCGATTTAATTGATACTGATGGAGTTCTTCGCGAGCAGTGTGGTTTGGAATTTTATAACGGAATTCTTGTGCCCGGACTTGTAAATGCACATTGTCATTTAGAACTTTCGCATCTCAGGAATAAAATTACGCCAAAAACTGGTCTTCCTGGGTTTATTGCCCAAATCTCAAAACGCGAAGAAGCATCGTTAGAGAAAATTGTCAGGGCTGCACAAAAAGCTGATAGAGAGCTGCATAAACAAGGAGTTGTTGCTTGTGGCGATATTTCAAATCGCGCTGACACTTTTGGCATAAAAGCAAAAAGCAAAATATTTTACCATACTTTTATAGAAATTTTTGGATTTGATAGCGAGCGAGCAAAAACAATTTTTGAGTCTGCTCAAGTCTTATCTTCAGAATGTTATGGCGATTTTTCTATTGTTCCTCATGCTCCCTACTCTATCTCAACGGCTCTTTTTAAGATGATTGCTAAGAATGCCGAAACCAAAAAAAGTATTTTTTCTATCCATAACCAAGAATCGGCAGCCGAAAACGAAATGTTTGCCCAGCAAAACGGAGTTTTAATGGCGCGAATGAAGGCTTTGGGCTGGAGCGCATCAGACGGACTTCCGCCGGCAAAAACAGCGCTGACGGCATATTTTGCAAAAAAACCGAAGAATGTCAATATATTACTAATTCACAACACCTTCACAACAAAGGCTGATGTCGAAAATGTTATAAAAAGAAAAGAAAAAGTTTTTTTTGTTTTATGCCCAAAAGCAAATTTATTCATCGAAAATGCTTTGCCAGATGTTGAGATGTTGCACTGTTTGGGAGCAAAAATTGCCATTGGCACAGATAGTTTGGCTGCCAACGACACTCTTTCTGTTTTGGCAGAAATGAAAACATTGCACCAAAATTTCCCGCAAATTGCCTTCCACGAAATTTTAAAATGGGCAACTAAAAATGGTGCCGATGCATTAGAAAAATCCCAAAAATTGGGTAGTTTTGAGCGTGGTAAAGCACCAGGAATTGTCTTAATTTCAAAATTTGATTTCAAAACCAAACACTTAACAAAAGACAGCACCGCCAGATTGCTTGTCGAGCAAGGAAAATTGTCAAGTTAAAGCAACATCGACAGTAGAGACAATTCGCTTGCTACGAAGCAGTTTTGCCGCTATAAAAAAGCTGATTATCATTTTTATCCGCAAAATACTATAACTAAAGGGCTATGACATTAAACATTAAAAAATATGCCAAGACTTAGCAAAGAGATAAAAGAAGGAATAAAAAACCTGCCGAAACACGAACTTACAGAAATTGTTTTGAAGGCTGCGTCCAAAGAAAAATATGTGCTAGATTATATCCGAATCAACTATTTGGACAAAGAAAATGCTGAAAAAGAGTTGTTTAACGAAACAAAAAACGACTTGGAAAAATTGCACGCAAAAGGATATAAGGGCTGGACAGACGAGGTGGTTACCACAAATATGCTCAAAGCCTGCATTAAACGCATAAATGAATTTACGAAAACCTCGAAAAACAAAATTTTTGAAGTCGAATTGTTGCTTTATATTTTAGATATAGCCTTCGAGCAGAGCTATGCAGATTTTGGCACTGATGCAAATGGTTTCGATTTTAAAGTAGGACAAATTTTGAAACGAACGCTAACAATCGTAACAAAAAAAATTCATGAAGATTATCTTTTAGATTATCAGGAAATTTTAAACTCGTACTTATCCAGACTGCATTCGACCTCAGACCACATTGAGATTATTTATAACATGCCAGAAGAGATATAAGCACTAATACAAAAGTTTTTACTTATTTGCATGTCTGTAATTTGCTGATAGTTCGAGTTTTACAGAATTGCGTAAGCAACACTAATTAGGTCTTAGACCTTAAATAAATTATTACGATTTTTTGAACCACTTACAAATCAGTTTAAATATCTGAATATATTAGACTTTGGACAAAAAAGTAATTTGATTTGAAACACAATATTTTGTATATTATGTGTGAAAATCTTAAAGCTATCATATTTTCTATACTCAATCAAATCAACGAACTTGTTGCTAATACATAAAAAATAGGTCTTAGTAATGGAAAATTAATAATTAATAATTTTGCTTACGC
>JAOZMU010000285.1 GCA_029934165.1 Bacteroidales bacterium | reverse complement strand
ATTGAACCAAACAGAAAATTTATTAACCAACAACGTTCTACCATAGAACCTTAATCATATAGCTGCGAAACCAAAAATTGACCTTTAGGTCGGTATGATTTTGCAACTGTTAAAAAAGCTAAAAGTAACCTCATACCGCTATAAAAATAGTTTGTTATACCATTTTATTAGGTTAATATTGCAAATTGAAAATAAAAAAGACCTTTTTTAGCTTAGTAAAATGAATTTAATAAAGTAAGCCATTAAAATTCCTAACTAAAACTAAATCAGGCGTAAGCAAAATTATTAATTATTAATTATTAATTATTAATTATTAATTTTCCATTACTTATTATCAAGCTTGGCATAAATTATAAAAAAGTATTGTAGTAGAGATGTTGAAAAAAGTATTGTTAAGTTTACTATTGATTGCGGCTAATTGCCATCTTTTTGCGCAGATAAAAATAGATTACTCAGACCCAAAAGAGTACGAAATTGGAGGTATCGAGATTTCTGGAGTCAGATATTCTGACCACGGTGCGCTTATTAGTTTGTCGGGGCTTCAGGTCGGGCAAAAAGTACTAATTCCGGGAAGCGAAATAACACGTGCCGTTGACAAATTGTGGAAACAAGGACTTTTCTCGGATGTAAAAATACGAGCAAAGAAAATTGAGGGCGGCAAAATTTACCTTGAGATTTATATGCAGGAGCGACCTCGTTTGTCGCAGGTGAACTTTGAAGGCGCACGAAAAGGACAAATTGAGGACATTGAAGAAGCAATAAATTTGATTCGCGGAACACAAGTTACAGCTCATGTTCTTAACAATACAAAAAAAATTATAACCCAATACTATATCGAAAAAGGCTATCGCAACGCCGAAATTACTATAACTCAGCGAGATGACTCAACGCTAACAAATACAGTAATCTTAGATATTGAAATTGATAAAAAATCAAAAATCAAGATTGAGGATATAGTTTTCCATGGTAACGAAAAATTCCCTGACAAGAAATTACGTCGGACAATGAAAGAAACCAAGAGAAAAACTTGGTGGAATATTTTCAAAGCATCGAAACTAATTGAAAAAACGTTTGAAGAAGATTTGCAGAGTGTTGTTGCTTTATATCAGGAGTTTGGTTATCGAGATATGAGAGTTGTTAAAGATACAGTTTATGTTGCAAAAAAAAATAGGATAAAAATCGAAGTTACCATTGATGAAGGAAATCCATATTATTTCAGGAATATAAACTGGGTCGGAAACTCACAATATTCTACCACAATATTATCAAAAGCACTTCAAGTCAACAAAGGCGATGTGTATGATAAAACATTCTTAATGAATCGGTTAACATACGATTTAGATGCAGTTAGTAGCATTTATTTAGACAATGGTTATTTATTTTTTCATGTCGACCCGATTGAAACCGCCGTTGAGAATGACTCCGTAGATATCGAGATGCGGATTTACGAAGGCAAACAAGCAGAGATAAATAAAATAATCATCACAGGAAACTCGCGCACAAATGAGCATGTTGTTCGTCGTGAGTTATATACAAAGCCCGGCGATTTATTCCGACGCTCGAACATACAGCGTACTATCCAACAATTGGCGCAGCTCGGACATTTCGACCCAGAAAAACTCGACGTTCGCCCAATTCCGAACCCAACAGACGGAACCGTAGATTTGGAATATATTTTAGAAGAACGCTCTAACGACCAGATAGAAATTTCTGGCGGTTGGGGAGCAGACATGGTTGTCGGGACAATCGGTTTACGTTTTAACAACTTCTCGACCCGAAATTTTTTCAACAAAGACGCTTGGCGACCTTTGCCGACAGGAGACGGACAGCAACTAAGTCTTCGCGCACAATCCAACGGCACTCGTTATCAGTCGTATAGCCTTTCGTTTGTAGAGCCTTGGCTTGGCGGCAAGAAACCAAATTCACTTTCTGTTTCAACATACTACACCGTGCAAACTAACGGTCGTCCAACAAGCGACCCAGAGCGTACATCTATGACTATCACAGGAGTAGCACTTGGTTTGGGACGACGACTACAATGGCCAGACGATTATTTTACTCTTTACCATGAAATTAGTTACCAGAAATATTTGTTGAGCGATTGGAATTATTTTATTTTCAGCAACGGAACATCTAACAACCTGAGTTTTAAGACTGTCCTCTCTCGTAATTCGTTCGATAAACCATTATACACAAGAAACGGCTCAAGCGTTTCGCTCACATTGCAATTTACGCCACCATTTTCGCTCATAAACGGAAAAGACTATACAACAATGTCTAGCGAAGAAAAATATAAATGGATAGAATATCACAAATGGAAAGTCAAAGCCGACTGGTTTACAACACTGATTGGCGACTTGGTTTTCCACACCAAAGCAGAATATGGTTTCCTCGGATATTACAACAACGACATCGGACACTCGCCTTTCGAGGGCTTCAACCTTGGCGGAGACGGTCTAACAGGATATAGCCTTTACGGGCGCGAAACAATCGGCTTGCGCGGATACGAAAACAACTCGCTCACACCAACCGAAGGAGCAAACACCTATGCAAAATACACAGCAGAAGTACGCTATCCACTGTCTCTCAACCCATCTGCAACAGTTTACGTAATGGTATTTGCCGAGGCTGGTAACGCTTGGTCGCACCTAAACAGATTCGACCCGTTCAACGTTAAGCGGTCTGCCGGTGTTGGTATCCGCCTATTTTTACCAATGCTTGGTTTGATTGGTTTAGACTGGGCTTATGGATACGATGACGTAATAAATCGTCCGGGAGTCAACGGAAGCCAATTCCATTTTGTACTTGGGCAACAATTTTAGTAAAATTTGAGCGTTAAAAATTAACAAACAACAGAGAATATTTTAAACCTAAAAATTATAAATTATGAAAAAAGCAATTTTCTTGATAATGATAGCAATTTTGGGAGTTCAATTCGCTAACGCCCAAAAATATGCTTATGTCGATACAGAGTTTATCCTAAAAAGCATTCCAGAGTACGATGCCGCACAAAATCAACTCAACGAACTATCCGAAGGCTACCAAACAGAAGTAGAAGCACTACGTACAGAAGTAGAAAGAATGTACAACGAATATCAAGCCGAAAAAGCACTATTGATTGAGAACCAACGCCGAGAGCGCGAAGAAGCAATAATTGCAAAAGAAAAAGAAACCAAAGAACTGCAAATGAAGTACTTTGGACGCGAGGGCGACTTATTCAAAAAACGCCAAGAACTCATAAAACCAATACAAGACAAGGTTTTCAATGCTGTCAAAGAAGTAGCCGAAGACGGACGATTTGCCTTTGTTTTAGATATTTCGGGCAGCGGATTGAGCATATTATACACCGACCCAAAATACGACAAAAGCCAAGACGTACTCGAAAAACTTGGATACTAATAAACATTATAAGTATTCCTACAAAAGTTCTTCCGCTTTTTATAAAACATAGACTTTAGGCTTTAAACCTATGTTTAACAATAAAATACGGACAAAACACCCGACAAATCTATATTTTTAATATATTTGCAATCAGAAACTATTTATAAAACCTTTTTAAAACTCAGAGTATCAAAGAAATAACTCTGAAAATCGACTTAACTATGAAGAAATTACTTATTGTATTAGGAGTGTTGTTTACCTTTGCCGCAAGCACAATGGCACAAAATCTGAAATTCGCACACGTTAACGCTCAAGCAGTTATCATGCAATTACCAGCAAGAGCCGACGCAGAAAAACAACTGCAAGCTTTTGCAAAACAACTCGAAGACGAACTCGGAATTATGTCTCAAGAGTTCGAGAATAAATACAAAGAATACATGGCAAAAGTGCAAGACAAAGAAAATCCCATGTCCGATTTGAAACGTCAAACCGTTGAAAAAGAGCTACAAGAATTGCAAGCTCGCGTAGAAGGATTCAGAAACAGCGCACCAACAGAAATCCAAAAAAAGGAACAAGAACTACTCAACCCCTTAGTGAAACAAGTACAAGATGCCATACAAGAACTAGGCGCAGAAGAAGGATATATTTATATATTTGATGTAAATACTTTTTTGTATGTCAATGAAACACAAAGTGTAGATGTAACAAACAAGATAAAAACAAAAGTTGGCATTGATTAGAAAATCCCGACTTTCAAAAAAACAAAAGGGATGGCATGAAAATGTCTTCCCTTTTGTTTTTTATTACTGTCGATGTGGCGCGAACCACGCCCACAGTAACCACCAGCTCAAGACTTTACAATAAACCCTAAAAAATGAAAAAAGTACCAACAGCAGAACAACCAATCGGAATTTTCGACTCCGGCGTTGGAGGGCTTACCGTAGCAGCAGCCGTACGCCGTCTGTTGCCAAACGAAAAAATAATCTACTTTGGCGACACCGCACATTTACCTTATGGCGACAAATCTGCAAATTCAATACAAAGCTACTCCCAAAAAATTGCAGAATTTTTGATAGACAACGATTGCAAAATTATTTTGATAGCCTGCAATACTGCATCAGCTTACGCCAATGAAATTGTAAAATCAACCATCGCAACAAGATTCGCTGGCATAAAAGTTGTCAATGTAATAGACCCAATTGTAAACAACATAACCAAAAAAAGAAAATATAAACGTGTAGGAGTCATTGGCACAAAAGGCACAATCCGAAGCGGAAGTTACCCGCAACGCATTATACAACAGAATCATAGACTAGAAGTAGTTTCGCTGGCAACACCGCTACTGGTGCCGATGATTGAAGAAGGCTTTATCTACGACGACATTAGCAACGCTATAATACGCTCGTATTTATCGCAAGACAAACTAAAAAATATAGATGCGCTGATTTTAGGCTGTACGCATTATCCGATAATTAAAAACCAAATACGTAAATTTTTCAATTTCGATGTCGATGTCATAGACTCGTCTCAAGTTGTTGCCACACAATTGAGGTCAATTTTAGCAGATGCCAATTTGCTAAATTCAGCCGAAAATCCAGAACATCAGTTCATTATCTCAGATTATACCGAGATGTTTGAAAATATTGCCCGCATGTTTTTCGATGAAGAAATTCACTTGCAATGCAAAAATATCTGGAAATAATTGTATATTGAGATAATACTCATCCTCTTAAATAGTACAATGTGCCTAAGTGCCATGCTCTTTTTAATATTGAGACAACGATTTACTATTTGACTGAAAATCAGCAACAAACAGCAAATAATAGTACAGGTTAAATTAATCTTCGTTATAAAACTAATCTAAGTAATGGAAAATTAATAATTTTGCTTACGCCTGATTTAGTTTTAGTTAGG
>JAOZMU010000284.1 GCA_029934165.1 Bacteroidales bacterium | reverse complement strand
TGCCAAAAACGCAAGGCACGAGGCAACTACAAGCGAAAAGCCCGATAAGCCGCCCCCAAAAATATTTTTTTTATGAACAAACTTTTCTATTTTCTATTTGTTACTGATTTACAATAAAATCGTAAATCCTTGTCTCAATATTAAAAAGTGTTGGGTACTTATCTGTTTTTAAATAGTTGTTTTAGTGGTTTTACATAGCCACTTTCTGTACTTATCGCTGTGAAATCGACACCACATTTACGAAAATAAGTTTCATTTCTGGATTGCAATGATTTGTAATTTTCTTCAAATAGCCTTCGTTGCTTCCGATTTGATGTATCGACAAGCATTTTTTCCTTACTTTCGGGGTGCAACATGGATACCAAACCCATATTTGGTAATATGCCCTCGCGTTTGTCGAAAATTTTGAGTGCAATTAAATCGTGTTTATACGATGATATTTTAAGAGCATTTAAAAAATCATCACAGATAAAATCGGAAATAATAAAAGCCGTTGTGCGTTTCTTGACAACATTAGTAAAATAGCGCAAAGCCTGACTTACATTTGTTTTTGTATTTTCGGGTACAAAATCGAGCAACTCTCTGATAATCCGCAAAATATGTTTTCGTCCCCCTTTTGGCGGAATGAATTTTTCAATCTTATCACTAAAAAATATTATGCCTATTTTATCGTTATTTTGTATGGCAGAAAATGAAAGTACCGCCGCCAATTCTGTCATTAACTCGTGTTTTTGCTGTATTACCGAACCGAAATCTCCCGACCCACTAACATCTATCAAAAGCATCACCGTCAATTCGCGTTCTTCTTCAAAGATTTTTATGTACGGGTGATTGAATCGCGCCGTAACATTCCAATCTATACTTCTTACGTCATCACCAAACTGATATTCACGCACTTCGCTAAAAGCCATGCCTCTTCCTTTGAAAGCACTATGATACTCGCCTGCAAAAATTTGCTTCGTCAATCCACGTGTTTTTATCTCTATTTTACGAACTTTTTTAAGTAGTTCTGTACTTGATATTTTTTTTTGTGCGGAATTATCAGTCATCAGGGAGTAAATTACTCGTTATCGTTTTCGGAAATCGAATTTTTTTATTAGTACTCTTATAAAAGTTCTTCTGCTGGTTATTAACGTAAGTTGCTAATAACCAGCCAATACGTTTCATAAAAAATTGGATTTAGACTTTAGTTAAACTTTTACGGAACTTCAACAACATTTAATATTTCTGTGATTATCTCTTCAGATGTAACTTCTTCGGCTTCTGCTTCATAAGTTAAGCCAATACGGTGGCGCAAAACATCATGACAGACTGCGCGAACATCTTCTGGGATAACGAAACCGCGTCGCTTGATAAATGCGTACGCTTTTGCTGCTTTGGATAAGTTAATGCTCGCACGAGGCGAACCACCAAAACTTATTAACTGCCTGAATTTTGCTAAGTTATACTGCTCTGGATAGCGAGTTGCAAAAACTATATCTACAATATATTTTTCGATTTTCTCGTCCATGTAAACACTCTTCACAACGTCGTGCGCTTTAATAATATCTGTTGGTTTTAAAACTTTGTTCGCTGTTGGGAAAGATTTTGCCAAATTTCTACGAATTATCAACTGCTCTTCGTGTTTTTTTGGATAATCAATTATTACTTTAAGCATAAACCTATCTACCTGAGCCTCAGGCAATGGATATGTACCTTCCTGCTCTATTGGATTTTGAGTTGCCATTACAAGAAAAGGCTCTTCCAAAATATAGGTTTGATCGCCAATCGTTACTTGTCTTTCCTGCATTGCTTCAAGCAAAGCACTTTGCACTTTTGCAGGTGCACGATTTATTTCATCGGCAAGTACAAAATTTGAAAATATTGGTCCTTTTTTGACAAAAAATTCTTCTCGCTTCGGACTGTAAATCATTGTTCCAACCACATCGGCAGGAAGCAAGTCTGGTGTAAACTGAATGCGATTGAACTTTGCGTCAATAGTACTAGATAAAGTATTGATTGCCAATGTTTTTGCTAGACCCGGAACACCTTCGAGTAAGATATGTCCTCCAGATAACATTCCAATTAACAAACTTTCTACCAAGTGTTTTTGCCCAACGATAACTTTATCTACTTCCATAGATAATAAATCGACGAAGGCACTTTCCTTCTCAATAATTTCGTTAAGCTCTTTTATATCAACTATATTCATAATATATTAAATTGCATTTTTTTTGACTACACAAAAATATTATTGGAAAGTCTATTCTCAAATTAATTTTCAGTCTATTAAATATATTTAACTTTTTTTAACCAATGATTGCCGATAATTTTTGAAACATAAGCTCGTCTTGGAATCCACCAACTACTCGCGTCCACTTCTTTTTAATTCCGACCAACGAAAATCCTAACCCCTCGAATAGTTTAATACTTGCTACATTGCTGCTCAATATATTGCAGTACACCTGATTAACCATTAAGGTTGAGAAACAATATTTCAATAAAACATTTAGAGCGTCAGATGCAATTCCTCTTCGTTGAAATTTGGTGTCGACGACAATTCCAACTCCAATGCGTTGGTTATAAGGGTCATAGTCAAACAAATCAATTAAACCAATGGCTTCTGGGTAGTTAATCATTTCGATAACTAAACGTAACTGTTTAATTTCATAAATATCTAAATGTGCATTTTCTATGTATTTTTTGAGCAAATTTCTTGAAAATGGCACTTGCGTATTACTCAGTATCCAAAGCCCAATTTCATTTTCAATTTTATAGAGATAATCAATATCTTCTGGTTCTAACGCCCTTAAACTTATGTGCTTTCCTTGCATGAATCCCATAACTAACTCTATTAAACAACAAACGGTCGGCTCTTGCGAACCAACCGTTTGAATTTTTATATTTACTGAATTTATTTTTTTATCAGATAAATTTTTGGAACATCGAAATTGTCAACTTTGATAAACAAATTCTTTGCGGGTTTAATAACCTTGAACTCAATACGTCTATTGTAACGTAATGAACCCCAAATAAATGCACCGTCAAGGTCTTTATTGTAAGTTATTGGATTACTTGTGCCATAACCTTTTGCAGAAACTAAGTCCGAACGTACACCATTTCTTTCAAGATAGTCTTTCACAAATTCGGCACGTTTGCGAGCAAGTACGTTGTTCCAACCTGCTGTACCTTCAAGACTTGCATATCCACCAACCTCAATTAATAAATCTGGATTTCCACCTTCTACTTTTGTATAGGTTATCATATAATCAGCAAAAGATTTTAGGTCGCTTAGTACATTTTTATTTTCGTACTCATTTACTTTGAACTGGAAATTAGAAACAGTATATCCGCGCTCTTTTATTAACAATGCAAGTGCATCAGCTTCGCTAATTAATGTTACAGTGTCAATTGCATTTTCCTTCAATGTTCGTGCATAACTTTGACTATAATCAACACCTAAAGTGTCTCTATATGGTAGATAACCAGCACATTCGTAATCAATAATATATTCTTTCGTAGGACCAAAAATTGTTATGTAACGCCCTGTTGTTACATCGCACATGTAAATTCCATCTACTTCTTCAGTTTCAATTTCTGTTACCGTAATTTTAACATCTTTCGGCGATTTTCCGTCAGAAAGTTTAACTACACCACCAAAAATAGCCAAATTATTTACGTTATCGTCAGAGAATCCAATTTGATAAATATCTGCTCCACCAAGACTTTCGCTCGACTTTTGCTCCGAGGCATAATATGCTCTTTCGCCATTTGCACTAACTACGTAAAAAACATCGTTACCTGTTGTATTTATCGGATATCCAATGTTTTCTGGTTCACTCCATTCGCCATTATCATCAATTGCGGTTTTAAAAATATCGTATCCGCCGATAGTCTTATGACCTTGCGAGCTGTAATACAAAGTTCCATCAGGATGAATAAATGGGCTACTTTCGTTTAGTTCTGTGTTCAATTTTTCGCCAAGGTTAAGAGGTTCGCCCCATTCACCATCTGGTGTACGTTTAATGACCCAAATATCTTTGCCTTTATCTTCGCCGCCCCAACGGAAAAATAGGAATTTTTTTTCTCCTACTGGTCTATCACTGACAAAATATAATTCTGTACCATCAGCAGAAATACTAGCGTGCGATTCAAAATACTCGGTATTGATTGGTTCTGGCAATTTTTCTGGTGCCGACCATTCTGAACCTTCTTGTTTGCAAAAATATAAGTTGCCATCACCTTCATCGTCTCTATAAATATAGAGTTGTTTACCGTCTGTTGTAACAGAAACCGATGCGTCATGAATTCCTGATCTATTAATATCTGAACCCATGCTTTGTGGCATAGACCAAGTTCCATCTTCGTTTTTGTAAGCTACATATAGGTTTTCGTCATATTCACCGCTTGCTCCTAAAGTAGAGCCTTCAAACTCGCGTTTCGATGTAAAAATAAGTTGTGATTCATCGGCAGATAAAACTGGACTGTGGTCCGAGTATTCGCTGTTGATGGTTTTACCGAGACTTTCGATTTTCATTTCAACAGGCATTTTTGTAATCACAATACCATTTTGGCATTCGCGCATTTCTCTTTCAATCTCGGCATAAAACAAGTCATCTTCCTCAGGGTCTAACATAGGAAGAAGTACATTGTAAACATTTAAAGCTTCTTGGAATTTATAATTCACATGATAAGCTTTTCCCAGAAAAAATCTTGCTTCGCGCGGAACTTCGTTCAAAATTGTTGTGCGTCTCAAGATATCCATGAAACTTTTTTGGGGTTCACCTTCTGCTGGCGAACTTTCAACTGATTTAGCCAGGTATTTTGTTGCTTCATCTTTTTGATTTACAGTATTCAAGTAACAATAACCTATGTAAAAATTCAAAAGTGGGTCTTCTGGATTTTCATCTAATAATGGCAAGTACATTTCAATTGCTTTGCCGTAGTTACTAGCTTCAATGTACTCTTCTGCTAAGTACATGCTCTCACTATAATCCAATGAATCAGGCGATTGTGTTTCTGCATTTGAAGATGCAACAACGCACAGAAGTAATACAATTAGAATAGAAAAATTTCTCATAATTTTTTAATTATATAATTTCGGTTAATTTTTGTTACTATATTGTCTTTTTCCAATTACAAAGATACGATTTTCCATTATAAAGAAAAACTAATTTATGTAAAAATAAAACTAATTTTAATTCATTCTAAATAGTGCAAAATTAGCAGAAACGTAATTTAAGGTTAGTCTCACGGCTACCAGTCTAAAGTTTGACACCCCTGTTACTTAACCAGTTAGCTTTGACTTTCTTGGTCGTGGTAAATCG
>JAOZMU010000283.1 GCA_029934165.1 Bacteroidales bacterium | reverse complement strand
TTTACTATTTGACTGAAAATCAGCAACAAACAGCAAATAATGGTATAGGTTAATTGTATCTTCGTTCTAATAATATCACCACTATCGGCGTAGTTTCAAGCCACACCAACAGTGATGTCAAAGTTGGATTTGAAAATGATATTGCTTTTTTTTACTTTTTACTTTTTTTTAATCTTTTTGGGTTGTATATTTACAGCTGTTAAAAATATAACAGAAAATCTTTTAGGATTGTTATAAAAATGTCTTCATAAAGATTAGACTTTGGACAAAATTATTAAAACTAATAAATAATAATCTCTAATGTATTAGTAAAATGAAAAAAATAACTTAGTCCAATAAATTTTGTAATATGGATATTATCAGGCGTAAGCAAAATTATTAATTATTAATTATTAATTATTAATTTTCCATTACTTATTATTTTTCAAGTTATATTTTTGCTATTATTCAGGATTTTGGGAATTATTGTTTTGTTTCTCAAAACACAAGATAATTGATTATTAAGAAATAACAAATTCCTAATATGCAGATAATCAGCTGTTAAATAGTTAATATCAGCCGTTTTTTTGTCCAAAGTCTAATAAAGAGAATCAACATTTTAATGTTGCTTTAGGCTGAGTATCAACAAGATAACATTCCTAATATAGCACTGTTTACTTAAATAAATAGTAACACAAAATTGGCAATTTTTGCCAAGAATCAAATTAATAAATGGCGTAATTCTTTGCGTCATCATTAAATTAAGAAATTATGGGAGAAGCTTTAATGTTATTACTTGTCGGGATGACAACAGTTTTTGTAGTTCTATCATTGGTCGTCGTAACAGGAAACTCAATTATCTGGTTTGCAAACAAATACTTGCCCGAAGAGATAAAGAAAAAAGCTGCTCCTCCAGTAGCTAAAAAAGTTGAGGTTGACAGAAGTGCGCAAATCGACGAAGCAAAACAGATGATTGCCGAGGTTCAAGAAAAATTTGAGCAAACACAAAGCACTGTTGAGCAGTTTGTTGCAGAGATTCAAGAGAAATTCTTGAAAACTCAAACCACTGTCGAGCAGATAGTTGCTCATATTCAGAGTAAAGGTATTGGTGGCACTTCCGAAGGCAGCTCCATTTTCAGTAAAATACCTGCCAATAAACTTGCTGCTATTGTTGCAGCTGTCGAGGCAGTTACGATGGGACAAGGTCAAGTAACTTCTGTTCAGGCTGTTAGCTACGAAAATAGCGATTCACGAAATCGCAAAAAAATTGCAGCCATCGTTGCAGCCGTCGAGAGGCTGACAGGCGGGCAAGGTTCTGTAACACAAATAATAAAAGCATAAATTAGTAAATTAATAAATTTGATAACGTTTTTATAATCAACGAATTATGGCAAGAGAAATTAAATTTAGTCTGCTTTACAGAGATATGTGGCAATCTTCTGGAAAATACGTTCCGCGTGTTGACCAACTGAAAAAAGTTGCTCCGGCAATTATAGATATGGGCTGTTTTGCCCGTGTCGAGACAAACGGTGGCGGCTTTGAGCAAATAAACCTGCTTTTTGGCGAAAATCCTAACAACGCAGTTCGCGAATGGACGCAACCCTTCAACGATGTCGGAATCCAAACTCACATGTTGGAACGCGCTCTTAATGGTATCAGAATGAGCCCAGTACCGGCAGATGTTCGTCGGCTTATGTTCAAAGTAAAGAAAAAGCAAGGAACAGATATTGCCCGCTCTTTTTGTGGACTAAACGACCCACGTAACCTCGAAAACTCAATCAAATTTGCAAAAGAGGGCGGCATGATTTCGCAAGCCTCTCTAAGTTTGACATACTCTAAAGTTCATACCGTAGATTATTATACAAAACTTGCCGAACGCCTTATTGAGCTTGGTGCAGACGAGATTTGCATTAAAGATATGGCTGGAATTGGTCGTCCTGTTTTTATTGGCAAGATTGTTAAAAACATAAAAACTCGCCACCCGAATATTCCGATACAATATCATGGGCATTCTGGACCGGGATTCTCAATCGCATCGACACTTGAAGCCGTCCGCGCTGGTGTTGATTATGTAGATGTTGCGATGGAACCACTCTCGTGGGGAACAGGGCATGGCGATTTATTGACAATCCATGCAATGTTGAAAGACGCTGGTTATAAAGTACCAGACATCAATATGAAAGCATACATGGAAGTGCGTGCTATGACTCAGGAATTTATTAACGATTTTCTCGGTTTTTATATCAACCCGAAAAACCGTTTTATGAACTCGTTGCTTATTGGCCCCGGGCTTCCTGGCGGCATGATGGGTAGCTTAATGTCTGACCTTGAGAAAAATTTGGAAGGATTGAATAAGTGGTTCGCAAAAAGAGGCAAACCAACACTTACGCAAGACCAACTGTTGATAAAATTATTTGACGAAGTAGCACACATTTGGCCAAAACTTGGATACCCACCGTTGGTAACTCCTTTTAGTCAGTATGTTAAGAACTTGGCTTTATTCAACGTAATGCAAATCGAAAAAGGCAAAGACCGTTGGACGATGATTGCAGACAACGTTTGGGATATGATGCTCGGAAAATCTGGTAATTTACCCGGCAAATTAGCTCCAGAACTTATCAATTTAGCAAAAGAGCAAGGACGCAAATTCTATTCTGGCGTTCCGCAAGATGCTTATCCAGACCAACTTGACGTTTTCCGTAAGGAGATGAAAGACAATAATTGGGACTTTGGGCAAGACGATGAAGAATTGCTCGAAATGGCAATGCACCCACAACAATATCGCGCCTACAAATCGGGCAAAGCAAAAGCCGATTTTGAAGCCGATATTGCACAACGTCGCGAAGCCGCAAAACCAAAAACAGCAGCAAAAGTTGTCGAGCAAGCAACACCAATAAGCAATTTGCAGCCAAAAACAATGAATATTGATGTTAATGGCGAAAAATTCCTTGTTAATGTTTCTTACGGCGACACCGCAAACGTCCCTGTTCAAACGGTTCAACAAGCTCCAAAAGCAGATGCGCCAAAGGTTAAAGTTGCAAAAGATGTAAACCTAAAAGAAATTATTGCTCCCCTGGAAGGTAAATTCTTCAAAACAAAAGACAACACCGAAACAGCACTAAAAGTTGGCGATGTTGTGAAAGAAGGCGATAAAATCGGTTACATCGAAGCCATGAAAACGTTCAACGCCATCGAGGCAGACCAAAGCGGAACAATCGTTGAGATTTGTTACGAAAGCGGTGCCGAGATAGAGGAAGACGAAGTCATTATGAAATTAAAATAGTATTAGTTTTGTTTAATAGGTTATTGGTGCATGTCGTAAAAAACTTGCACCAATGCAGAACATAAGCACAACGGGCATTACAAATAAACCCAAGTGCCAAATTCGACAGATATGGATGTTTTTGAAAAATTATACGAAATGACTGCAATCGGCAACCTCATTGAGGAGCCGGGAACACTCATTATGTTTGTAATCAGTTTTGTTCTGCTCTACCTTGGAATAAAGAAAAAGTATGAGCCGTTGTTGCTCGTGCCGATTGCTTTTGGTATGTTACTCGCCAATTTCCCCGGCGGACACATGGATGTCGTTCCGGCAAGCGCGATAGAAATTGACGGGCATCACATGAACCTTCTGGAGATTGCCAAAGAATACGGAATAATGAATTTTCTGTATTATTCTTTGATTAAAACCGGATTTTTGCCACCACTAATATTTATGGGCGTTGGCGCATTGACAGATTTTGGTCCGATGCTACGAAATTTACGCTTGGCATTTTTTGGTGCAGCAGCCCAAATCGGCATTTTTACGGTTTTAATTTCTGCAATAGCAATAGGGTTTCCAGCAAACGAGGCAGCATCGCTCGCTATCATTGGAGGTGCCGATGGACCAACAGCAATTTACACAACCATAATTCTAGCTCCAGATTTATTAGGACCGATAGCTATCGCGGCATACTCGTATATGGCTCTTGTTCCGGTGATTATCCCGTTTGTTGTGAAATTTTTAGTTACCAAAAAAGAACTGAAAATAAACATGAAACAACAGGATAAACTATATCCGACAACACGGAAAATAAAAAACTTACAGACAGTAAAAATCATTTTCCCGATTGTTTTAGGAACTGTAATCGCAATTCTTGTTCCGTCTTCTGTTCCGCTCGTTGGTATGCTTTTATTTGGTAATTTAGTAAAAGAAGTTGGCGCAGCAACATTCAGATTGTTTCATGCCGCTTCGGATACGATTTTAAATACAGCGACAGTATTTCTCGGTCTTGCAGTTGGAGCAACAATGACAGCAAAAACTTTTCTGAACCCAGACACAATAATGATTGTCGTTGGAGGTTTCATCGCATTTGCAATCTCTATCGCCGGTGGAATTCTTGCTGTAAAAGGTGTAAACCTGTTTGCCAAGAAAAAAATCAATCCACTCATTGGTGCAACCGGACTCAGTGCTGTGCCAATGGCATCGCGGGTTGCCAACGAAATAGCCGTAAAACACGACCCCAAAAACCATTTGCTACAATATGCAATGGCAAGTAATATTTCTGGAGTCATCGGCTCGGCAGTAGCAGCAGGTGTATTGATTTCATTTTTAAGCTAATAAGAGGTAGATAAACAAAACTAAAGCAAATTAAATTAAAAGCTCCAGCTATGTTTTATTGAAGCATCATGCAGGAGCTTTTTATTTATATGAAAATTAACATAGAACAACAAAAAACCGGGTTAGTTCATAAAATTTGTTTGTTTTGTCAAACCGCTCTACAAAAGCGTTTTGCGGCAGGGATTGTAGCAGTAGCTTGCCTCAGCCTTGCGATTTACTCAAACAGTTTGGCGGAGCATCATGACAGTTGCTCGCCAAACTGCGACCGCAAGCAGCAAATCCTTATCTCATACTAAAAAGAAGGAAATGTCTTAAAACAAAAACTTTGAACACTCTGATTATTTGAATTTTTTATGAATACTTTGGCTATTTTGATTGTTAAGTTTTGAACATCTACCTTTTGATTTTCATCATAATTACCACATTCAAACAAATATTCCGCAAAATAACCAAAGAACGTTTAAATCCGTGCTGCAAAAAAGATAAACACTGAGCTTGACGAAAAAAACAAAGAACTTAAAAAAGCTCTTGCTTTTTTCGCTTCTTTGTCATAATACTTTTGAACATTGAACCAAAAACGCCGTGTAAAGACCTTATTTTTATTGGCTCACGACCGTTCTTTGAGTATGTTAAGTAATGGAAAATTATTAATTATTAATTTTCCATTACTAATTAGTGCCTCTAAGAAAACACCATTTTTTTCGATAAGCTAAAACATTTAGGC
>JAOZMU010000282.1 GCA_029934165.1 Bacteroidales bacterium | reverse complement strand
TTTATTTCAAAACAACCCTGTAACTATTTGATAATCATACCAACACTGTTATGTAGGGACTATCGAAACTTGAGTGAATTATTACAAAAAAACACATGAAGTTTTTAATTTTACTGCGTAACAATGAAAAAAGGAATATATTTGCGATGTGATAAAAAATAGGAGAAATCAATAAATTGAAACAATGATGAAAAAAACGCTTAAAATTTTTGGTATTGTATTAGGAATAGTATTAATACTTATCATTCTGATTCCCTTATTATTTAAAGGAAAAATACTCAAAAAAGTTCAGGAAGAGATTAACAATAATATCAATGCTACGGTCAAATTTGATGATTTTGGGCTTTCGTTATTTTCTGGATTTCCTGACCTGCGGTTGGAACTGGAAAACATTTCTGTGGTTGGAAAAGATGCTTTTGGAAAAGACACATTGGCATCATTTCAAGCTTTTTCGGCAGACCTGAATTTGCTGAGTGTTATTTCTGGTAATCAGATAAAAATCAATGCAATAAAGTTGGATAATGCAAGAATTAATGCCATTATTCTTGCCGATGGAAAGGCAAATTGGGACATTGCGCCGTCTATTGATACTACTGAAATGCAACCAGAGGAAACCGCTGAGGACGAACAAGATACATCGGTATTTGCGATAAGTTTAAAAAAATTTGAAATTATTGATGCCTATATATATTATAACGATTATCAGAGCGATTTATCGGCAAAAATTGAAAAATGGAATCTTACGACTGGCGTAAATTATAGTAGTTCGGAAACCAAAATTAACATCGAAACGGTGATTGAAGCGTTGTCTGTTGAGATGGAAGGCATAAAGTTTTTGAAAAAAGTTAAAATGAAATTTGATGCTGGCTTAGAAGCAGATTTAGAAAAAATGGCGTTCAAATTTATTGATAATATATTTAGTCTTAATAATTTAGAGCTTGCTTTTGAAGGCTCTGTTGTCATGCCGGACGATGATATTCTGGTCGATATGAAATTTAGTGCAAAGAAAAATACATTTGCTAGCGTATTATCGCTTATTCCATCAATGTATCTTGCTGATATGGTTGGAATTAAAACGACTGGCGAATTTGCGTTTTCGGGCTACGCAAAAGGACGATATAATGAAAAAAATATGCCGGCATTTGGTCTCGACCTAAAAATCGGCAACGGAACTATTGCGTATCCAGATTTTCCGAAACAAATTTCCAACATTAATATAGGCTTAAAGGTTGATGCTCTGGAAGGTACTGGTGAAATAATGACAATAAATCTTGAGCCTTTTCATTCCGAAATTGCAGGAAATATAATTGACGCTTCTATGCTCGTAAAAACAACAGTTGCCGATGTAAATATTGAGGGAAAAGTTGACGGGAAAATAGATTTAGCGACCCTACGTGATGCTATGCCGCTTGAAGATGCGAAATTAACGGGTTTGATTGAAATGGGGCTGGAAATTTGCGGTAATCTTTCGTCCATCGAAAATGAAGAGTATCAAGACTTTAAGGCAGATGGAATGTTGCGTGTAACAGATATGAAATATGCCGATAAGGATTTTCCCGAAGGTGTTTTGATAAGTAAAACAGACCTGAAATTCTCTCCTAACTACGTGGCTTTAAACACATTTGATGCAAAAATTGGACAAAGTGATTTTCATTTAGACGGAAAAATAGACAATTTATTAATGTTTGTATTTAAAGATGAAACTTTAAAGGCGAACTTCAATTACAATTCCAATTATATTAATGTCAATCAATTTATTAGCGAAAGCGAGCCAGTAGCCGAAACTGCCTCTGACACAGACACAAGCGAGCAAGCAAACACTGCACCAGTTGAAATACCAAGCAATATTGATTTTACACTTAGGACACAAATCGGAAAAATTTTGTACGGTGATTTAGAGATAACGAGCATAAACGGAAAAATCGTTTTGTACGACAGCAAAGCCGCATTGACAAATTTGCAAATGAGTCTTCTTGATGGTAGTTTGAGCATGAATGGAAGCTATGACAGCAAAATTTTTAGCAAACCGCGAGCAGATTTTATGCTTAATATCGAAAACTTTGACATACAAAAAACCGCAACTACGTTTAACACCGTAAGCAGATTTGCGACAGTTGCAAAAAGTTGCAAAGGGAAAATATCTACCGGGCTGAAACTCAATTGCTTACTCGACAAATCAATGAGTCCGATAAACGAATCTATCAATGTCTCAGGACAGCTTCATTCTAAAAGCATCGGAATGGAAAAGTCTGTGGTATTCAATACGATAGGCGATTTATTGAAAGATGAAAAATACAAAAATCCTACGCTCAAAGATGTCAACATCGGGTTCAAAATCGTTGATGGTATGTTAGTCGTTGAGCCTTCAAAATTTAAGTATAACAACGTAAAAGCGATAGTTTCAGGGACAATAAACCTCGAACAAATCATGGATTTTGGGATAAATTTGGTAGCTCCGCGTTCGGAGTTTGGCTCGGTAGCAAACGATGTTGTTGATAATTTATTAGCAAAAGCAAAAAATAACGGTTTAGAGATAGAACATAGCAATGAGGTAAGTTTGATGCTGAAAATAGTTGGCATAATTTCCGAGCCAAAAATTAGCCTTAATTTAAAAGAACAGGCAACAAAAATAATTGATGAAGTTGTCGGCGAGGTTAAGAAAAAAACCGCCGAAGAAACACGAAAACTTATTGCTGAAGCCGACAAAAAGGGCAAAATACTCATTGACCAAGCCGAAGCAAAAGCAAAAATAATACGTGCTAATACAAAAAAAGCTGGCGAAAAAATCATTGCCGAAGCAGATTCACAAGGCAAAGCATTGATAAAGAAAGCAGGGAATAATCCTTTTAAAAAGAAAATTGCAAAAGAATCGGCAAAAAAGCTAACAAAAGAGGCACAAAAAAAAGCCGACAAACTAAATGCCGATGCGAAGCAAAAAGCTGATGCTCTGATAAATACAGCTAAACAACAAGCTGCAAAACTAAAAACGGAAGCAGAGAAAAAGGCAAATAAAATTGAAGATTAAAAAATTATAAAATTCATGATTTTTATTGTTTTTTTCTTATTAAAACGAAGATTAAATTAGTCTATACCATTATTTGCTGTTTATTGCTGATTTTCAGTCAAATAGTAAATCGTTGTCTAAATATTAAAAAGTGCAGGGCACTTTAACGGATTTTGTTAAAAAATATAAATCCGTGTTATTAGTGTTCCAATTTATGCGATAAGTAATGGAAAATTAATAATTTTACTAATAGGAACACAGATTTAACAGATTAACACGGATTTTTATAATTTTGAATAAATTATTTGCGACATAATAAACTGAAATTCAACAAATTGTAATTTCAACAAAAACCGCCATGCTGTAAAATTTATGCGTGGCGGTTATTCTGTACTTTTTTGTAGTAGTTATTCTACTGTCGGCGTGGTTGCTCGACTAAAACTCTGATTGTTTATTCCTTAACTATTTTTGTTGTAAATATTTCATTATCCGTTTGAATTTTGATGATATAAATACCACTTACAAAACTTGATAAATCTAACATTTCGTTTTGCTGAATATTGATTTTTTCAATCATCGTTTTGCCTGTCAAATCGTATATCATAATTTGTGTTATGTTGTGGTTTGTAAATTCAAGGTTTACTATTCCGTTTGTTGGATTTGGATAAATCTTATAAATATCGTCCTGCTTATTATTTAGTATATTGCTGGTTATGTTACCAAAATAAATATCCAAAAATGTAATTCGTTCATTTACCCAAGTATCAGTATAATCAAGATTAGAAAAATCTATTTTATCACTGCCCCATTTCAATATTTCCCTATCATAATTTCCATTTAATAACAATAAATAATAATTATTATTAATACTGTTAATTATACTATCTATTTCTAATACATTTCCTCGTAGTTCAAACCATCTATTAGATACATCTTCTCTAAAAATAGCAACATTACTATTTAAAAGTCTATTATAAAAACCATTAGATAATATATCATCTGTTATATTTTCTTGATTTCCATTCCATATTATACCATAAGTTCCGTCTAAATCCCAAGGAACATAAAAATATGGTTCGTTGTCTGTATATTTAGCAATATATATATTTTTTCCTGTATTATCTGTTGCACGCAATAAATTTAAGAAAATAAAATAATCTATTACATTATTCATTACAAACTCATTTGCTACATTATTTTCAAAATTTTCATTTGTAGAATTAATAACAAAATCAACAAAATTATAAATATTTTCCCAGTCAGTAATATCATCTTCTTTTGGATATTTCATCTCAAAACCACCCCAAGTTCGTTCGTTATTATCATAATTAGATAGTTCTGTAAACGTTGAAGCACCCCATCTTATTCCCTTATACAATTCTCCACGTATTTCTGAGTTATATTTTTTTAATTGTAATTGTTTTTTGTCAACTTGTTCGCCAAGTGCATATATTCCAACATATTCATTGTTTACAGCTACTTCAACATATTGAGTTTTTATGCCTGACATAGCTTCATCTTCTTGGTCAATGTAATATGGCGTATGTATTTTACGCCAAAGCGAATGATTTATAACATTGCGAATACGTAATGGCTCATTATACATAGCAAGCAATATCCAGTCATCATCATCTCTCATGTTTAATAATGGTATATTATTATTTTCCGTACCAGTTTCATCTTCCCATAATTCTAAATCATACGATTTTTTGGGAAAACTTTGCGAAGAACCTCCACGTAGTTCAATACCACAAACTGATATTATTGCGTCTGCATCTGTTGTATCTGTTAGCACAAAATCAGCCAAAACTTTTGGTTCATCTACTATCTCAAAATCAGTGTAAATATTTATCAATGGCATAATCGAAAAATAAAGTTGGTAACTGTCAGTCTGATAAACGACTTCGTAATTTACACCAAACTGTAAATTGTCAGGTATTATTTCAAATTCATAAAAGTTATTATCTATTAATATTTTTAACGAATTTACACCTGTTAAATCATCATATTCCGTAATATTGTAATTACAAACGATTAGATTTAAGTCTTCATCTTTTAAGAACTTTCCTTCTTTTACAACTATTTCAATATCTTGACTAAATATCAAACTAGATATTGCTAGAATTATCAAAATTGTAAATAAGAGTTTCATTTTAATTGTTTTTAAGTTAGTTGTTTTTAATGAAAATGGACTGATTGCAAAATTTAACCACAAAGTTACACAAAGTTTTTCTAATCTTTACTTTAAGTACTCTTACAAAAGTTTTTACATATTTACTTGTTCATATTTCGCTGATTAAGTGAACTTT
>JAOZMU010000281.1:4173-5326 GCA_029934165.1 Bacteroidales bacterium | reverse complement strand
ATTTAGTTTTAGTTAGGAATTTTAATGGCTTACTTTATTAAATTCATTTTACTAGGAACTTTTGTAAGAGTACTTAAATTGATTTTTATTAACAAATCTTGCTAAGTTTTAAAAATTGAAGAAAAATAGTTACTTTTGGTAATTGAAAATAAATTAGTATATTTTATGCTGTTATTGGGATAAAGATTAAATTAATTTATACAATTATTTATTTTTTGTTACTGTTTTTCAGTATAATAGCAAATATTTTTTTTGAAAATAAAAAAGTGCTTGATACTTAGAACGAAGATTGAATTAACCTATACGATTATTTGCTGTTTATTGCTGATTTTCAGTCAAATAGTAAATCGTTGTTTCAATATTAAAAAGTGCATTTTACTTAAATAATTTAAACATATAAATAATAAATAAATTATGGCAAAAGTTAGAGGAGCTATCGTAGTCGATATCGAAAAATGTAAAGGATGTGGTGTTTGCCTTGGCGCATGTCCAAATCAAGTTATCAATCTTGCTCATGAGGTAAACGGAAAGGGCTACCATTACGCATACATGGAAAAGCCTGAATCCTGTACAGGCTGTACAAGTTGCGCTATTGTATGCCCGGATACCGTAATTACAGTTTATCGCGTAAAACCTCGGAAGAAGTCTTAGTCTGTTTAAAACAATTAACAAATAAAACAAAGATAATGAAAGAGTTACGATTAATGAAAGGTAACGAGGCGATTGCAGAATCTGCTATTCGTTGCGGTTGCGATGCCTATTATGGCTACCCCATAACTCCTCAATCGGAAATCATGGAGTATTTGATGGTTGAAAAACCTGAAGAACGCACAGGAATGGTTGTGCTTCAGGCAGAAAGCGAAGTTGCATCTATCAATATGGTTTATGGTGCTGCTGGAGCTGGCAAAATGTCTATGACATCATCGTCTAGTCCTGGTGTTAGTTTGATGCAAGAGGGTATTTCTTACATTGCTGGCGCAGAGTTACCATGTGTTCTTGTTAATATTGTACGTGGTGGTCCGGGACTTGGAACTATCCAACCATCGCAAGCCGATTATTTTCAATCTACAAAAGGTGGCGGACATGGCGATTACCGTTTAATCTGTTTAGCTCCAGCCTCTGTACAAGAGATGTGCGACCTGACAAAACTTGG
>JAOZMU010000281.1:0-4163 GCA_029934165.1 Bacteroidales bacterium | reverse complement strand
GAAAGGAGGTGAAAAGGATACGCTCAATAAGAGGTAAAAAATCCTAAATCCTAAAAAAATTCAAATACAGAAATCCATCTATGATTTTATCTGACGGTGCTATTGGTCAGATGATGGAAAAAGTTGAGCTTTTCGAGCAAATTCCGAGAAAAACCGAAGCCGAAATACGTGCTGAGCGCGACTCGTGGGCAGCAATGGGAAAATTGGACAGCCGTGAGCGTAACATCATCACCTCGTTGGAGTTACAGTCCGAAAAACAAGAAAAACATAACCATAAGCTCCAAGCAAAATACAAAGCTATCGAAGAAACAGAAGTTCGTTTCGAGAAATTATCTTGCGATGACGCTGAGTATCTTCTTGTTGCCTACGGATTGAGCGCGAGAATCTGCCAAAAAGTTATTGAAATTGGACGTGCCAAAGGACATAAAATTGGACTATTGCGTCCGATAACTTTATGGCCTTACCCAACGAAAGCTGTTGCAGAAATGGCATCTCAAGTAAAAGGAATGCTCTCTGTAGAGATGAGTGCAGGACAAATGGTTGAAGATGTGCGGCTTGCTGTTAATGGCAAAGTTGCGGTAGAACATTTTGGGCGTTTCGGTGGAATGATTCCAACACCGGACGAAGTACTTGAAGCGTTGGAAGAAAAAATAATCAAAGCATAATATATAAGCCATGGAAGAAAACTTGAAGATTGAAGATATAATTAAAGAAGAGAATATTGTCTTCAAAAAAACCGACCACCTCACCGACAAAGAACTTAGCTATTGTCCCGGTTGTGGTCATGGTGTAGCACACCGCATCACGATGGAAGTTATCGAAGAAATGGGTATTCGCGAAAAAACTATTGGCGTAGCACCTGTTGGATGTTCGGTTCTTGCCTACGAATTTATGAACATAGATATGCAGCAAGCGGCACACGGGCGCGCTCCGGCTGTTGCAACAGGCATTAAACGTGTTTATCCTGAGAAATTTGTTTTCACTTATCAGGGTGATGGCGACTTGGCTGCAATCGGTACAGCAGAAACAATTCACGCTTGTAATCGTGGCGAAAATATCGTCATTATTTTTGTTAATAACGGGATTTACGGAATGACAGGTGGACAAATGGCACCTACGACACTTCCGGGAATGATATCTTCGACATCTCCTTACGGACGCAACGTTGAGACAATGGGACACCCGTTGAAAATCACCGAGTTGGTGGCACATCTGCCTGGTGTTTGCTTTGTCAGCCGTCAGGCTGTTCACACGCCGGGGAATGTCCGTAAAGCAAAAAAAGCTATTCGAAAAGCATTTGAAAACCAAAAAGCAAAAAAGGGTTTATCTTTTATCGAGATTGTATCGAACTGTAACTCAGGCTGGAAAATGACTCCAATACAATCTAATGAGTGGATGGTTGACAATATGTTTCCATATTATCCGCTTGGCGAAATTAAAGACGAAAAGGTAAAATAAACCTATCTGGTGGTAATTAATTTGAAAAATTTAAAGCAAAATATTATGACTGAAGAAATTATCATTGCTGGGTTCGGCGGACAAGGCGTTCTTTCGATGGGAAAAATTTTAGCATATTCTGGTGTTATGCAAGGGCAAGAAGTAAGCTGGATGCCGTCGTATGGACCCGAAATGCGTGGTGGTACTGCAAATGTAACCGTTATCCTTAGCGATGACCGTATTAGCTCGCCGACATTGAATAGCTTTGACACAGCGATTATTCTTAACCAACAATCGCTTGATAAGTTTGAAGAAACTATCAAACCCGGCGGAACATTGTTGTATGATAACAACGGAATCAATACGCCTCCGAAAAGAAAAGATATTAACATTTATCTTATCGAAGGTGCAAAAGAGGCTTCGAAGATGAAAAACCCAAAAACTTTCAATATGATTGTTCTTGGTGCTTATCTGAAAATCAAGCCTTTAGTGAAGATGGAAAATGTTCACGAGGGTCTTAAAAAATCGCTGCCAGAACGTCATCATAAAATGATTCCTCTCAACCAAGAGGCTATCGTTGTTGGCGCAGGAGCCGTGCAAAAAATACAAGTGTTGTAAATTGATTTTTGCAGTTTCCTTAAATCCGAAGGTCTTTTTGTAATTCTTTTACTTTTAAGTGTTTTAATCATTGAAATTCAATTATTTATAAAAAGATTGCGGATTTAAGGAATTATATAAATGAATTTATTTTACCGAAAGTTTGGAAGTGGACAACCCGTAATAATTTTGCACGGACTTTTTGGCGCATCGGATAATTGGGTTTCGGTAGGCAAAAAATTGGCGGAACACTTCTCCGTTTACCTGCTTGATTTACGTAATCATGGGCAATCGTTCCATAGTGATGAGCATAGTTACGCTGCAATGTCAAGAGATGTTTTGGAATTTATTGATATAAACGAGCTTAAAAACGTAGTTCTGTTAGGACACTCGATGGGTGGAAAAGTTGCAATGACCTTTGCTATTCAAAATTATTGTCGAGTAAATAAACTAATTATTGTCGATATTTCACCTGCTGCGTATATAAATAGCTATAAGAATATTGATAAAATTAGCCATAGAGTGATATTAAATACTATGGCTAATTTTGAATTTAAGTCTGTTAAAAATCGTAGTCAAATAGAAACCAAACTCCGCGAGAATATTTCGGAACTCCGAGTTTTACAGTTGTTATTGAAAAATATCAAACGAAATAGTCAGAACAATTTCTCTTGGCGACTTAACTGTAAAGCCATATCAGAAAATTTGCAGGATATGTTTGCTGCCGTCGAACAAAATATTGAAATGCAAGAAAACGATATACCTACATTGTTTTTTAAAGCGTCTGATTCTCAGTATGTTAATGGCAGTGATTTTGACGAAATCGCGAAATATTTTCCAAACTCAAAAATAGAAACAATATATAATACTGGACATTGGATTCATGTAGAACAACCTGATATATTGATAGATAGAGTTATAAAATTTATTAAATCAGAGTAGAAATTACATTTTTCTTAGAGAGTTTATTTTTGTCATAAAGTTGATAACTCTTTGCTCGGATACGTTGTTTTGCCACTCTCCATTTTCCTTAAAGTGAGAACCAACAATCACTGCATCAGCCGTATTGACATAATATTCAATGTTTTCCACTGTTATTCCAGAGCCTACAATGACGGGTAGCGAAACCGCATCTTTTACCGTCCTAATATCTGAAGGTTTAGTTGCAATACCAGTAGATATTCCGGTGATAATAAGACCATTGCTTAGGAAAAACTCGGCAGCTTTTGCAGTTTCGACAAGATTAATATCTTCTGTTATTTGGTGCGAGCTATGTTTTTTCTTTATATCCGTAAAAATTAGAACATCGTTTGCCTCAATTTGCTTGCGGTATCTGGTAATTTCGCCTGCCGATGATTCGATAATTCCTTCGTCTGCAATATGCGCAAATACCCAGCCCTCGGCGCGCACAAAATCAAGGTTCGCGCTGTGTGCAGCCGCAATTGCAGCCCGATTTGCACCGGCTAGGATTTGTATTCCGCAAGGCAAATGTGTATTCCGCTTGATTTCGTAACCAATAATTGACATTAATGTACTTATTTCGTGCCCAACTTCGTTTCGCAGATATGGTATATCGTGCATGTTTTCAATCATTAACGCATCGACACCGCACTTTTCGTAGAGCTTTGCTTCGCTAACAGCTTTTTCAATAATCGCTTTGTTGTCGCCCAAATAATTTGGCGTTGCTGGGAGTGCAGATACGTGAATCATCGCAATTACAGCACAATTTGCTCCGAATAAATTTATTCTATTCATTATATTTCTTCATTAAAGTAAATTATGGAAGTAATGGAAAATTAATAATTTTGCTTACGCCTGATTTAAGTACTCTTACAAAAGTTCTTACGCTTTTTATTAACCTAAGTTGTTAATTCACAGCTTAAACGTTTCATAAAAAATAGGTCTTAGACTTTAGATGTGATACGCCACTATATATATATTGTATCAGAGACAAAATTTACATGAGCAAATAATTCGCTTGTTTGGTTTATAAATTTAATCTACAAAGAAAACAATAAATTTTGAGTATTTTGAATTGTTCGTTGGGATAACAGGGTTTATTCATGAAAATTTATCTGTTTTGTCAAACTGCTTGCTACAACGGCGTTTTGCGGCAGGGATTGTAGCGG
>JAOZMU010000280.1 GCA_029934165.1 Bacteroidales bacterium | reverse complement strand
AAACTAAATCAGGCGTAAGCAAAATTATTAATTATTAATTTTCCATTACTAAGTGGTTTTGTTGTTTTTTTGCGGAACTTATTTTTAATATTCACTTTGCGAAAATACGAAGAATTATCGAATGTTTTATTAATGTTTGGAGGTAAAAATTTGTAATACCGATTTTCAATTTTTCCAATTTTTTATCTGGTACGATTTTTTTTATATTTGCACTATTAGAACGAAGATTAAATTAACATATACCAATATTTGCTGTTTATCGCTGATTTTCAGTCAAATAGTAAATCGTTGTCTCAATATTAAAAAGTGCAGGGCACTTATCTTTCAAAGAAAATGAAATGCAGAGTGATTATTTAGAAGACTTAAATGCGCCACAAAGAGCAGCAGTAGAGAGTATTAAAGGTCCATCGTTGGTCATCGCCGGAGCTGGTTCGGGCAAAACACGCGTGCTGACGTTTCGTATTGCGCATTTATTGCGACTGGGCAATCGACCGTCTGGAATTTTGTCGTTGACGTTTACAAATAAGGCTGCCAAAGAGATGAAAGAGCGTATCTCTCAGATAGTTGGACAAGAAACAGCGCGATATTTATGGATGGGAACATTTCACTCAATATTTTCAAAAATATTGCGTGCCGAAGCCGAGGCAATTGGTTTTCAGCCAAGTTTCACAATCTACGATACGCAAGACGCAAAAAATTTGATAAAAACGATAGTCAAGGAGTTGCATCTCGATGACCAAATCTATAAACCAAACGACATTTTAGGGCGTATCTCGAAAGCAAAAAACAACCTAATTACACCCAAAGCTTACGAAGGAAATGTGCAGGCAAAAGCCGAAGACGCAGCAAGTCGTCGCCCCGAAATATCGCGAATTTATGGTATTTACGCACAGCGATGCAAAAAATCTGTCGCGATGGATTTCGACGATTTACTGCTTTATACTAATATTCTGTTTCGCGACCACCCACAAATTCTCGAAAAATACCAACGTCGTTTCGAGTTTATTCTCGTCGATGAGTATCAGGATACGAATTATGCTCAATATCTTATTGTAAAAAAACTGGCGGCAAGACACCATAATATTTGCGTTGTTGGCGACGATGCGCAAAGTATTTATGCTTTTCGGGGAGCTAAAATAGAGAATATTCTTAACTTCAAAAAAGATTATAAAGACTTCAAAATGTTTAAGTTAGAACAAAATTATCGTTCTACACAAAACATTGTCGAGGCTGCAAATAGTATCATCGACAAAAATACTCGGCAGATAAAAAAGAATGTTTATTCGGAAAACGAAGTCGGCAAAAAAATAAAAATTCTGCAAACTGCTTCCGACAAAGAAGAAGCCTCCATAATTGCAAACGACATAACCGACACACGATTAACTCAGCATTTTAACTTTCTGGATTATGCAATACTTTATCGTACAAATGCGCAATCGCGAGTTTTTGAGGAGTCGTTGCGCCGCCGAAATATTCCGTATAAAATTCATGGAGGCTTATCATTTTATCAACGAAAAGAAATCAAGGATTTATTGTCGTATTGCCGTCTGGTTGGCAATCACAGCGACGAAGAGGCGTTTAAACGTGTGATAAACTATCCCAAACGCGGAATCGGAAACACGACAGTCTCTAAGTTGGCGCAACTTGCTGCAAAACACCAAATTAGCCTTTGGGAAGTCGCCGCAAACCTGCAACGCATCGAGTGTGATTTGAACGCCGGAACGAGGAATAAAATAACAAAATTTGTTCTTTTCATTGATAGTTTTGCCCAGCGTGCCGATGCCGAAAATGCCTACGACATTGTCTTTGAAATGGCAAAAGAAACAGGTATTTTGAAGGAACTCAGCGCAGACAAAACGCCCGAAGGACTTAGCCGACACGAGAATATACAAGAATTGTTGAACGGCATAAAAGATTTTACACAACAACCCGATTTAGCTCCCGAAGATAAGGTTTTGGACAAATTTTTGCAAGATGTCGCCCTGCTAACAAACCAAGACAACGAAAAGGAAGAAGACCGCGACAAAGTGGTCATGATGACAATTCACTCATCAAAAGGACTTGAGTTTAAGAATGTTTACATCGTCGGAATGGAAGAAGGCTTGTTTCCATCGCAATTTTCAGCAATTACTCCGCAAGACCTTGAAGAAGAGCGTCGTTTGTTTTATGTTGCCGTAACACGTGCCGAAAAAAACCTTACAATTTCATCGGCTGGCTGTCGATATAAATGGGGAAATCTGCAAATGTGTCAGCCAAGCCGATTTATCACCGATATTGACCTGCGATTTTTAGACATTGTCAGCAGTACAACCAACGATGGAATCGATGAAATATACGAAGATGAGCAAGAAAATTTCTCGCATAAGCCAAGCGCGAAAAACACATTTACGAAACGAAAATTTAAGCCAAGCGAAACTAATTCCCCAAAAGAAAACAATCCAGAATTAGCTGAAAATCAGAACCTTAAACCATTGTCAAAAACAACAAAACAACGCACGGCTTTACCGGCATCGGACTCGAAATTGGTTGCAGGAGCCGAAGTCGAGCATATTAAATTTGGCTACGGAAAAATACTTAAAATAGAAGGTAAAGCACCTAATCAGAAAGCAACGGTTTTCTTTCAGAACGCCGGACAAAAACAATTGCTGCTTAAATTTGCACGACTAAAAATATTGAGTTAACTTTGTGTTTTCATACCTCAAAGATAATAAAGCCTTTAAACTCGTAATATGGAGTTGTTTTGGCAAAAAAAACTTCTGTTACACCAAATAATAACACCCCCTAATAATTGAATTTTACACCAATTTGCATACTGCAAACATTAACACAAAACACTCATACAAAGGTATTTACGCTTTTTTATTGACGTAAATTGCAGAGAGCCAGCTATGAGTTTTCATAAAAATATAAACTAAACCTTACATTTGACTCACACAATTTAATAAACATATAATGTTCAACGAAAAAGACTATAACACCCAACGAACAAAACTTATTTTGCCAGAATATGGTCGCAATATTCAAAAAATGGTCGAGCATGCAAAATCCATCGAAGACCGCAACGAGCGTACGAAATATGCTCATTTCATAGTTTCCATCATGGGAAATATGAATCCGCATCTGCGCGACATCAACGATTTTAAGCATAAATTATGGGACCATCTTGCGTTAATGGCAAACTACGAAATAGACATCGACACCCCCGTTCCTGTGCCGCAATCGCCTAATACAGAGCCACCAAAGATTGTTCCTTACAACCAACACCGCCTTTTATTTAAGTATTACGGGCATGTAATTGAGAAAATTGTCAAAAAAGCTGCCGAATATTCCGACCCCGAAAAACAACGCGCATTGGTAAAAGTGTTGGCGCATCACATGAAAAAAGCATACCTGATGTGGAATAAAGACACTGTTTCCGATGAAACAATTTTTAGAGAAATTGCCGAAATATCTAACGGAAAGATAGACACATCAAGTTTGGTGCTTGCTGGTTCGCGAGAGATTTTGTCTAAAGCAAACCGCAAACGCATACGACACTCCGACCAAAACGACGACAAAAAACGCAGACGGCAATAAACACTCCGACAAAAAATCTGGTTATAACGGATTTTGTTGAAAAATGAAATCCATGAAAATAAGTATAATCCGTGTTATCCATGTTCTATTTTTGCGATGATAGGAACATGGATAACACGGATTTTTCAATTTTGAAGAAATTATTTGCGACATAATAAACAGAAATTCAACAAACTAAAATTCCAACAAAAAACCGTTATAATCAGAAAAAAACAACGATATGCCTGACGATGGAAAAAAATTAGAACGCTTTATTGAGAAGCTGCTACAAGCAAAAAACACACGAAAGAAGCTAACCAACAGTGAGTTAGAACTATTAGCATTTGAAATGGGAATCACTCAATCGGAATGGAAAGAGATATTGAAATCCTTTGATGCTCACCTGACACGAGCCAAAGGATTTATGCAATATCAGAATTGGGACGATGCAATTTTAGAGCTAAATCAAGCACAAACAATTAATCCTTACCACGAAGAAACGTTGTATCTGCTTGCTCTTTCGCACAAAAAACGTTACGATGAAACAAAAAAACTCGAAGACAGAACCAAAGCTCGAAATTATGCGCAAGAATGTCTTGAATTGAATCCGTCCAATTCTCAGGCAATCAAGCTCATAAGTGATTTTAAAGTGCGCCGAAAAAGCGAAAAGATACCAAACAAACAAAAAGATATTTCTGGGCATAGTCGTAATAACACTGTTTCGGAACAAAAGACTGGGCAATCGAAAAAAAAGACTGTTTTAGCTTTGTCAATTGGTATTCTACTTTTGCTTGGAGGAATTATTGCTTTTCTGACCGTGAAAGATGCTCCCAACCGAAATATTGAAGTGCAAAAGCCAAAAGATTCAAAAACAGAATCTGTCAGTAAGACCGATGAAAAAGAGGTTAATACAGATATTCCGGTAATTTTTGTTGCCGATGAAAAATCCGAAAACATAAATTTCAAATTAGAATCCATAGAATTTAAACCCTATAAAAACTCGTACAGCATTGGTTTGAAGGCAGATTTATTGCTTGAAAATATCGAATTGAAACAACTTGAGTTAAAAGTACAATTCATAAGCCAAAACGACGAAATTATTCTTGCTGGTTATAAGGAAGTTATTTCCAAACATTCGCCCACATTTAGGCACAAAGATATTGCTCCGTTAGGTTTCTCAAAATATGTCAAAGACAGCAAAATGCCTAACTTTAAAGAAGTTCGAGTATCTGTAAATCAGCTCATTAAACAGCCAGCCGCACCAAGCTACGAAATCTCGGCAGCTGTCGAAACAACATGGGAAGCAAAACGCCCGCCAAACTACAACGTGAAAATCCGCGAGCGTTTCAGTAATTTATCAAAAGGCTACGGCGACAATTTGTACCACAAGATAGTCTTCGAGGCAGAAAACACCGGAAGTTCCAACATAAAAACACTACAAGTAGTTTTGAAATGGATAGATAAAAACGGCAAGATGGTAGAATCGAAGACAACATACTTCAATTCATCGTCAAATCCAGACATAAAGCGCGGACAAACAAGAGTTTACGGCGGCACATGGAGCACCACAAAACTAAAACTCGCAGACTACGACCACTACGAAATTTCGATATTACGGATTGACTAAACTTAACAAAAAAGGTTTGATATGGAGTCCAAAACCAATAAACAAACCATGCTTTTTTGCAAATATTAATCTATTTTATCGGCATGTTTCATATAACAAAAATAAACTTTACACTTTTCTAATTTGAAAAGTGTAAACAAAATATGAAACATGCCCAA
>JAOZMU010000279.1 GCA_029934165.1 Bacteroidales bacterium | reverse complement strand
CCTAAATGTTTTAGCTTATCGAAAAAAATGGTGTTTTCTTAGAGGCACTATCTAAGGTCTAAAACCTATTTAATGTTGCTTACGCATTTCTGCAAAGTTCACTTAATCAGCGAAATATGAACAAGTAAATATGTAAAAACTTTTGTATGAGTGCTTATAACTGCTTTCAAATATAATCAGAAATAATAAAAGGCGACATTCAAATTTTGAATGTCGCCTTTTGTTATCAATGACTATAAATACCACGTATGGTATAATTACTTAATTTCATTTCCGCTTTTATCGTAAAAATGGAAACCCAAATACGGCAAAGACATCTCTCCTTTGACCGAAAGTTTCAATTTATACTTAATAGACCACTTCAGATTAAGAGATAACACACCCTTTGTAAGATAGGCAGCCACAAACGGATGCACCTTTAAGATGAGCGAATATGTTTCGAGTTTCCCTTTATCCAGAATATATTTTATGAAATTTTCGAGTTTATCGATAAACAAAATCGATGGCGCAATCTCACCGGTGCCGTTGCATGTTGGACACTTTTCGAGCGTCCGAATATTCATTTCGGGACGTACGCGTTGACGCGTAATTTGCATCAATCCAAATTTACTCAACGGTAAAATATTATGTTTTGTGCGGTCTTTAGACATTATTTTTTTGACATGGTCGAACAGTTTTTTGCGATTTTCTGCCGATACCATATCAATAAAATCTACGACAATTATTCCTCCCATGTCTCTCAAGCGCAACTGACGCGCTATTTCATCGGCGGCTGCCATGTTGACATCTAATGCGTTGGTTTCTTGGTCGTTAGATTTTTTTGCGCGATTACCACTATTAACATCAATAGAGTGTAATGCTTCTGTATGCTCGATTATCAGATAAGCTCCATTTTTGAATGTTACGGTTTTTCCGAACAAATGCTTGATTTGTTTTGCGATGCCGAAATTTTCAAAAATCGGTGTGCGTCCGCTATATAGTTTTACGATTTTCTGTTTTTCGGGAGCTATGGTTTCTATATAATCTTTTATCTCTTGAAAAATAGTGCTACTGTTGACGATAATGTTTTCAAACGAAGAGTTCAACACATCGCGCAGAATTGTCGATGCCCTATTCAACTCACCGATAATGAGTTGCGGTGGTTCAATTTCCTTAATATTATTAAAGGCATTTTCCCATTTTTCTATCAGTCCACGCAATTCGGTGTCTAATTGTGCTGCTCCTTTATTCTCGGCAACTGTGCGCACGATTACGCCGTAGTTTTCTGGTTTTATGCTTGCTATCAGGCGTTTAAGCCTTGTTTTTTCTTCGCTCGAATTAATTTTTTGGGATATTGATACTTTATCCGAAAACGGAATTAGCACTAAATGTCTTCCAGCTATCGAAATTTCGGAACTTATTCTTGGTCCTTTGGTTGAGATGGGTTCTTTTGCTATCTGAATTAAAACGTGTTGCCCATATTTCAGTACATCGGTAATTTTTCCTGTTTTTTCAATACTGGGCTTGTTACAAAAATTCTGTAATTTGGGGATGTTTTTTCCGGTGATTGCAATTTTTACATAGTCATTGAGTGATTGGAATTGGGGTCCTAAGTCGAGATAATGCAAAAAGGCATCTCTCTCATAGCCGACATCTACAAATGCGGCATTTAACCCTGGCATGATTTTTTTTACGCGTCCTAAATAAATGTCGCCGACAGAAAATTTGCTGTTGCTTTTTTCTTTGCTAAGTTCTACTAATTGTTTGTCTTGTAGCAAGGCGATAGACATTTCGGACTGGCTTACATCAATTATTAATTCATTATTCACCACTCATATATAGTTTATTGTTAATTCGTCGGCGTTTCTTTTTTGGTCGCCAGACGTTAAAAAAAGCATCTTCCAATATACAACAAAAGCCGAAATATAAATATTCCCGCCGTTTCTCTTGAAAGATAAATGTTTATATAAAATCAAACCTAAAAAACCACCAATTGTTCTAATCATCTTAGAATGAGAAAAAAGATGATGCAGTGTTGGTTTTTTAGGTTTCGATTGACATATTCCGAGAAAGAATAACGTTTTTTAGAGAAACGCTATTTCTTCTTCTTATGTCGGTTTTTTCGTAATCGTTTCTTACGTTTATGTGTCGCCATTTTATGGCGCTTACGTTTTTTCCCGCTTGGCATAACTGCGTTTTTTTGTTGAAAATTATTTTTTTGTCTTAACTTTTGTTACAAATGCTTTCGCTGGTTTGAAAGCAGGTATAAAATGCTCTGGTATAATAATAGTAGTATTTTTCGAAATGTTTCGTGCTGTTTTTTCAGCTCGTTTTTTAATGATAAAACTACCAAATCCGCGAAGATATACATTTTCCCCACCAATTAGTGAACCTTTTACACTTTCCATAAAGGATTCTACAGTTCTTTGAACTAATACCTTTTCAATTCCGGTGTTTTTCGAAATATCATTTACAATGTCTGCTTTTGTCATCTTTAAAAATGTTTAGTTATCAATATGTTACATTGCCAAAAATTGAAGCACAAATATATACGTTTTCGATTAATAGGAAAAGAAAACTTAATATTTATTTCAAAAATATTCAACCACTAAAATTCTGGCGACTGAACACTTGGTTTTGATTTGCTTTGTTAATACAAAAGTATATATATTTTTTAATTAAACAAAAGATAAGTGGTTGCTTTTTAGTTTATTAAAAAAAAACCTTTCTTCATAGCCTAGTAAAGCATCTTGTAAGCTAGGTTTGGCTTATGATTTATGGATATACTTGCTTGATGTAACAAAAATTATTGCTAATATATTGATATTATACCTAATAACAAAAAAAGCTGGGCTTGTTAAGAAAAATTCGTTTGGTTTTCGCAGAGACATCATACATTGTGTCCGAAACAAGACTGATTTAGCATTAGGAATAGATGTGAGCGGAAAGCCTGTTTTGTTGGTCAAAATATTTGACACATATATTATTGGCTAAATTCGGCTGTAAAACACAAAAAAGACAGCCCAAGAGACTGCCTTTTTCAAAAAGATTGTTTGTGATAAATACCTGCTTATTTTATTATCGTCATTTCGTCGATGAGGTTTGTTGCGCCGGCATATTTTTCGATAACCCAAAGGGTGTATCTGATGTCCATGTTGATACATTTTTGAAGTTTGTCTTCAAATGCTATGTCTCCACTCATTGCTTCGGAGTTTCCATCGAATGCAATACCAATAAGATGTCCGTCGCCATTGATAACCGGGCTACCTGAGTTGCCACCAGTAATGTCGTTGTCGGTGATGAAACAGAGGCGTAAAACTCCGTCTTTGTCGGCATATTGTCCGTAATTTTTTTCTTTGTAGAGTTCTTTCATTCTATCGGAAACGACAAATTCTGGATTGTTTGCGTCTTCTTTGTTCATGTATTCATCGATGGTTGTGTAGTATGTGAATTTTTTGCTGCCGATTTTGTAACCGCCAACTTTTCCGTAAGTCAATCTCATTGTTGAGTTTGCATCTGGATAGAAGGCTTTGCCTTTTTCCATCTCAAGTTGTGCTGCAACCATCAAACGATTTCCTTTGTTGAATTGTTTGTTGATTTCTTCCAGTTTACCGACAACACCAAAATAGGCATTCAACGATGATTTAATGGTTATCATTGCCATATCTTTTTCAAGTACTTCTGCTGTTGGGTTTTCTATGAATTCTGCGAAACGGGCTTCGTCTGCAAATACAGATTTTTTCATCATTTCGCTAACATATTTCTCGAAGCTTTTTTTGTAATCTTTTTCAACCTCCTCGAAGAAACTTGGGTGGTAATCTTTGGCTACGTCTTCTTTGTAAATGTTGAATAATGCGGCAGCAATTTTTTGGTCTGTTGCTTGGTTGTAATCCTTGAAGAAGGCTTTTGCTTCGGCTTTTAAAGCTTCGGCTTGAGCTTTAATCATTTCTTCGTCGCCCATTGCTAAAACTTGTTGTAAACCTCTGGCTTTGAGAGCAAAAGATGTAACTTCGCAGCCACTATACAATGCTTCCATCCAATACTGCATTGCGTTGTTATAGTCGACACGTTCTTTATATGCCTTCTTAATTAGAGCAAGTGCTTCGCCGTATTTTGCTCTGCGCTTTTTGTTTTTTTTAATCCATTTGACTAATTTTTTCTCGTACTTTTGTTTTTGTCCGATAACGTCGAGTGCTTTGAGTGCTTTGTTTTGTTCGATAGAATATTTCCAATAGTTGGCGCAACGCGATTGTTTTGAAGCGTATTGAATTCTAATTTTATCGCTCCCGCTCATGTCTTTTTTCATTAAGTCGAGTTTTTTTGTACGAACTTTTGCGCGAATTTTATTAGTGTATTCAATTGTTTCGTCAACTCCCCAAGATGTTAGGTAACGGTCTGTTGAACCAGGGTATCCCATGATAAAAGCAAAATCTCCTTCTTTGACTCCTTTGATAGAGATTGGCAAGTGATGTTTTGGTTTTACGGGAATGTTTTCTTCCGAAAATTCGGCTGGTTTTCCGTCAGGACCACTATAAACACGGAACAGAGAAAAATCGCCGGTATGGCGTGGCCACATCCAGTTGTCTGTGTCGCCACCAAATTTACCAATAGATGATGGTGGTGCGCCAACTAAACGAATGTCGTGAAATGTCTCATAAACAAAAAGATAGAAGTTGTTTCCTTTGAAAAAAGACTCAACAGCAGCTTCGTAATGTGTGTCGCCGGTGGCTTCGGTTTCAATTTTTTTGACAAGTTCTTTGATTGCTGCCAAACGCTCGTCTTCTGTCATTTCGTCTGTTACGACTGCGTTGATTTTCTCGGTAACATCTTCAATACGAATAAGAAAGGAGGCTGTTTTGCCAGGATTTGGCAATTCTTCGCTTAGTTTTTTTGCCCAAAAACCATCGGTTAGATAATCGTTTTCGACAGAGCTATGAGCTTGAATTTCGCCGTAACCACAGTGGTGGTTGGTGAGAAGCAACCCTTTAGCAGAAATAAGTTCACCAGTACACGAGCCATGGTCAAGGGCTACAATAGCATCTTTTATGCAAGCGTTATTGATGTCATAAATTTGTTCTGCGGTTAGTTTCATGCCCATTTTCTGCATGGTTTTCATGTTGAGTGCTTTTACCAAAAATGGTAGCCACATTCCTTCGTCCGCACGAATCATTCCGTTGAAAGATAACGAAATAGCAATTACAAGTGCAATTAATTTCTTCATAAATAAAGTTTTAATAGATTAAATAAAAATTGATAATTGATAATGGCTCTATGGAAGAATATTGTTGGTATTGAATTTCTATTTTGGCATAGGACTTTAGATTATTGCGTAAGTACTGATAATGTACATCTTAACAATTTTGAAATG
>JAOZMU010000278.1 GCA_029934165.1 Bacteroidales bacterium | reverse complement strand
CCACTTCGGCAAGCTACCGCTACAATCCCTGCCGCAAAACGCCGTTGTAGCAAGCCGTTTAAAAAAACAGACAAAATTTCATGAACAAACCCTGTATTGGTATAAATGTTAACAATAATTTTTAGTTTTGTAGCGATGGTTGTCAAAAATGAAAGCGCGCAACATCGCATTATGAGTATTTACTAATAAATTTGAACTATGCTTAAAAATAAAAAAATTCCTCATACGTATGTAATTGTGTTTTACATAATTCTCCTTTCTGCCGTTGTTACGTGGATAATTCCTGGCGGGAAATATGTAGAACAGTCAACTCTTGTCGAAGGAGTAGAAAAAGTTGAGATGAAGTACCAACCCATTGATAGTGAGCCACAATCGTGGCAGGTTTTTTCGGCACTATTCAAAGGTTTCGAGGAACAGTCTGGAATTATTGTGTTTATACTTATGATTGGTGGCGCATTTTGGATTATGAACGATAGCAAAGCGATTGATGTCGGAATATTCGCATTTTTACGATTAACCAGACGTTTAGAACGTTTTAAGGCGTTGAAAAAAATTGGTATTGATAATATTATTCTCACAATGATAATGATAATGTTTAGTCTCTTCGGGGCAATTTTTGGTATGAGCGAAGAAACTATTGCATTTACTATTATTCTTGTACCTTTGGCAATATCAATGGGTTACGATTCAATTGTTGGTGTTTGCATTGTGTTTGTAGCCGCCGGACTTGGTTTTGCTGGTGCAATGCTAAATCCCTTTACAATTGGAATTGCTCAAGGATTAGCAGAATTGCCGACATATTCTGGCGTTGAATACCGATTTGTTTGTTGGTTGATTATTAATTTTATAGGTATTGTTTGGATTTTACGTTATGCTAATAAGGTGAAAAAGAATCCGAAAAAATCGTTGGTTTACGAAGAAGACAGTTATTGGAGAAAAAGAGGTGGTAGCGACATTGAAACAACTGAGTATAGAACGCCAATATCTGCTTGGTTTGCTTATGGAATTATTTTGTTATCGTTAGTTCTTTTTTCAATATCTTACACCGAAACAAAATTAGAAGTAGGAAATTCTTCTGCAACTCTGCCCATTATTCCCATTGTTACGGCATTATTTGCTGTTTCGAGTCCATTATTATTACGAAAATCAGCGCACTTTTTTGTCTTAAATCTTTTACTATTCACTATAATATTTCTCATTATTGGCGTAATGGGCTACGGTTGGTACGTAATGGAAATAGCAACTTTATTTTTTGCTATGGGTATTTTTTCTGGTATAGCAATGGATAAATCGCCAGATTCGATTACAAAACTTTTTATGGAAGGTGTAAAGGATATTCTTTCGGCAGCCCTAATTGTTGGATTAGCAGGTGGTATAATTCAAATTTTGCAAGATGGAAAAGTCATTGATACAATACTTTATGGACTTTCAAAATCTATGAATAATTTTGGCGAAATAGCATCTGTCGGTGCTATGTATTTGATACAGAATGTTATAAACATTGTCATTCCATCTGGCTCGGCAAAAGCTGCCTTGACGATGCCCATCATGGCACCTTTTTCCGATTTGATTGGAGTTTCGCGACAAGCAACAGTAATGGCGTTTCAGTTTGGAGATGGCTTTACAAATATGATTACTCCAACTTCTGGCGTACTTATTGGTGTTCTGGGAGTTGCACGCATTCCGTACGACAAATGGGTTAAGTGGATTACGCCATTTATGGTTGTTTTGATAATTCTTGGGTTCTTGCTTTTAATTCCAACTGTTACCATGGAATTATCTGGCTTTTAATCTTTTAAGTAATAATTTGCGTTCAAGTTAATTGCGCAAGCACAGTTTCTTGTTGAAAAAAAGACCTTCCTTTTCGAAGGTCTTTTTTTATTTTCTTAATCTTGAGTTATTTTTTAATCTGTCTAACTACATCAATCACAGTTCCATCGACCCATTTGATTGCTGCAATAATATTTTCTTCTAACGATGGCTTTTGTGGTTTTCCGCAAATCTTTTCGGCTTCCGCTTTCAGTTCGTGAATTGTTTTTATTGGAAGATTCGAGTTTTTGGCTTTTTCAATCAAATCGGTACGCAGCGGATTTATCGCTATTCCGCGCTCTGTAACGATAACATCAATCAATTCGCCTGGTCCACAGATAGTTGTAACCTCATCGACAACAACCGGAATTCTATCACGGAAAAGAGGTACAGGAAGGATAACTGTCTTGGAAAACAGACAATTAGACCAGCCACCAAGTCCGTGCAGAAGTTGCCCATCGGAATGTGTAACAACATTGGCATTGAAATTAACATCAACTTCCGTAGCCCCAAGAATAACAACATCTACCAGCCCCGCGAAATTTCCCTTACTGTGATAATTGTAGCTCGTAAACGGCGATGTCATAACATGATTTGCGTTATCTTTCATCGACCTAACACCTTCGAGGTCAAACGTTTGTCCGTCAAGAATATAATCTACCAAACCTTCTTCCAGCATTTCGACTAGGTATTTATTGCTACCACCTCTCGCAAAACGCGCTTTGATGCCTTTGGCTCTCATTTTTTCGGCAAAATATTGTCCAACGGCAAGCGATGTCCCGCCAGCACCAGCTTGAAACGAAAAACCCTCGCGGATAATTCCTGTTGCATCGCAAAAATCGGCAGTAAGCTCTGCAAGATACAGTCTATCAGGGCTTTTGGTGATTTGTGTTGTTCCCGAAATTATACGCTCCGGAACTCCCACTTTGTCCATAACTACCGTATAATCAACATAGTTACCTTGAATTTGCCAAGGAATACACGGAAACGGAACCAAATTATCTGTAACCATAATCACCTTATCGGCATACTGCGAATCGGCTAAGGCAAAGCCAAGTAGCCCACTTGCAGACGAACCTTCAACGCCATTTGCATTTCCGAAGGCATCTGCCGTGCCAGCACCAATAACAGCAATGTCAATTTTCACTTCGCCATCCTGAACTGCCTGATAACGACCACCATGGGAGCGCAAAATCGCTGTTCCATTCATTTTTCCTTCAGATGTATATTTTCCTAAAGGTCCATTCATGCTGCCCTCAATATGACAAATTGTTCCGTCTTCAAGATATTGAACAAGATGCTCATGGCAAGGAAACGAAGCCGAAGGAAACCAACGTAGGTTTTTAATGCCAAGTTCTTTTGCTATATCAAAAATATGATTCGCAATTAAATCACCATTACGAAAATGATGATGGGTAGAAATAGTCATTCCATCGCGTAAACCAGATTTGACTAAAGCCTCTTTCAAGTTGCTAACTTGTTTATTTCCATCTAACGGAAAATCTGCATTTGTCTGTAACTTAGGTGCGTACCGATTTCCTTCAGGTTTATATTTCCCAACGCCCAAAAAAGGTGTATGCTCTTCGCCGTTGATTATTGTTGGCACGAGTCGTCCAACGGCATTTTTTACTAACTTGCTATATGTCATTTGTTTATGTTTTTTCTGTTATGCTTATTCTTTTTCTGCTTCAATCCAATTCTCTGCTAATACCCCTAAGTTAACAGCAAGCTGAATTGTTGTTTCGGCTCGCTTAACTACCGGAGGGTCAATCATTTTAGAGCCTAACGACACAACGCCAAGTCCTCTTTCTGTCGCATCTATAAAAGCAAGAACAATCTTTTTTGCCTTGTCAATTTCAGATTTTTCTGGAGCAAAACTTTGTTTAATGACACGAATTTGTCGCGGATGAATGCACCCCATACCCTCGAATCCAAGAGATTTGGAAATGCGAACATTTTCGCTCAATCCGTCCATATCTGCTACATCGGAAAAAACAGAGTCAATCGGCTGAATACCAGCAGCTTTACAAGCATTTACCACGCGTGTTCGAGCATACAACGATTCAGAGCCTTCTTTTGTTCGACGTACTCCTAAATCTGCCGTAAGGTCTTCTAAACCAAGGGCAAGCGCGACAACATTTTCGGAGGCAGTAGCAATTTCGTAAGATTTTTCTACGCCCAAGGCACTTTCAATTATTGGCATATAATGAATCGGATAATCAAACTCATGCAATTTACGTAAATTTGCTATTTCTTCATCTATTTTCCGAATCTGTTCTGCACTTTCGCATTTTGGCACTAAAAGCAGGTTAACATGGTGAGGCACAACATATTTCAAGTCCTTTAGCCCTAAAGGATATTGATTTATGCGAACCATACGCTCTGCACCATAAAAATCTAATTTGCACAAAACATTTCGGATAAGTAGTTGAGCTTCTGGTTTTTTAGCAAAAGCAACAGAATCCTCTAAATCGAGAATTATGCCATCTGGTTTATGAATTCCAGCGTTTAGCATCATTGCCGGAGAGTTGCCCGGTAAATATAGGCGCGAGAAGCGGAAAACGTCCTTCGCTGTTGTGTATTTATTCTCCGCAATTACATCGAAAAGATATTCCTCATCTGTTTCAATGAGTTGTCTTACTGCGGCTTCTATCCGTGCCGCTAATACATAAGGTAACGAACCTTTGTCTTCGATATGTAGCTTTGCATTTTTTATCTCAAAAAAGTCCAGAACATTATTCGCTGTTTGACGAATGTCTTCACCAAATAATGCACCTACTTTGCTTTGAATTTCGATTTGGATTCCGCCGTTGTCAGTCAAATCGAGGGTTACGAAACAGTCCGACCGAACTCTGCCGCCTTTGTTTCCTGCTGTTGCTGTTTTTGTCATTTGTGAATAATTGATTATGAATTTTTATTGTGTTAAAAAATGTATTAGGTAATAGTTTTGTAATGGGCAGATATTCATGCAATTACATGAATAATCGTAATCTTTTTATGCTCGTCTGCTTTGGCACAATATCTGACCAAAGATAAAAAAATCTTACAAGATGAGCATAAATCTTGTGTGATTTAAAGGATTATAACAGTTTTTGCAGTAATTCAGAATAAGTCTTTCAAATTCATATATTACTACTGTCGGAGTGGCTTGAAATCATACTGACAGTAGTGTTAATTTGGGCGTGATGGGAAATAGTATGTAGTTTTACGACAGGTTTTAAAAACAGGGGAAAGAGAAATTAACAAATACCAATAAAACTTTTGAAATCGCATGGTTAGATAAAAAATTGTTATCTTCGGGCATATTTCATAAGTAGTTTACAGTTAAAAAAGTTCTTCTTGCGTACAAAATACATATATTTGGGCATGTTTCAGATAAACTTTATACTTTTAAAAACCTTATTTGCAATTTTTAACCTTAGTAGAAATTTGCATTTACAATGATTCCAAACCTTATTACCTTATTTAATCAAGTGTAAATAAGGTAATAAGATACTGTGTTCAAATCCAAATTTATTTTAGGATATTTTAAGTTTTTTG
>JAOZMU010000277.1 GCA_029934165.1 Bacteroidales bacterium | reverse complement strand
TTAATTGATTATTATTTATTAGTTTTAATAATTTTGTCCAAAGTCTAATAATATAGAAGATATAAGTTTTTTTGTGAGTTTTACACCAATTTTTGCTCAAAGGCTTCCTCTTCGTACTTTTGGTTTCGGAACCGAGGCACAAATCCAGTTTCTTCAATAGCAAATTGAATTCCTTTTGCATCGAATTTAAAGGAAGCTCCAGCAGCCGAAACAACGTTTTCTTCTATCATTATTGAGCCAAAATCGTTTGCGCCAGCGTGTAAGCATATTTGCGCAACATCTTTGCCAACAGTTAGCCATGAGGCTTGAATATTTTTTATGTTAGGCAGCATAATACGACTAATCGCAATTGTGCGTATATACTCAGTTGCGGCTATTTTTTCGATGGTAAAATCCTGTGCCAATTTTGTTTCCAAACCTTGAAATGTCCACGGAATAAAAGTCGTAAAGCCAACTGCCGTATCGGGTTTTTGGGCTTGCAAATCGCGCAAAAGTATCAGATGCTCAATGCGTTCTGCCTTTGTTTCCAAGTGTCCAAACATCATCGTTGCCGAAGTTGTCATTTGCAATTGGTGGGCTTGGCGCATCACATCGAGCCACTCTTGTGAGTTGCATTTTGCCTTCGACAGTTGTTGGCGAACACGGTCGGAAAGAATTTCGGCTCCTGCACCGGGTAAACTATCCAGTCCTGCATCTGTTAGAATTTGAAGAATTTCGCGATAACCTTTTTTTGCTTTTCGCGCCAGATGTACAATTTCTGGCGGACCAAGAGCATGAAGTTTCACTGTCGGAAAAAGTTTTTTTAGCGTGCTGAATAAATTCGCATAAAAATCGACACCTAATTTTGGGTGCAATCCGCCTTGCAAAAGGAGTTGATTTCCGCCAAGTTTTAGCAACTCTCCGATTTTGTTTTCGTATTCCTTAATGGTTGTTATATAGGCATTTGAACTGCCCGGCTTGCAATGAAAATTGCAAAACTGACACTGCGCAACACAAACATTTGTTATGTTTACGTTGCGGTCGATTATCCAACCAACTTTGTTATCTGGATTGTGTTTTTTGCGCAAGGCGTGTGCCAGTGCCATCAGGTGTGGCAGTGGCGCATTTTCGTATAACCAAAGACTTTCTTCAAGCGTTAGATGTTTGAGGCTAAGTGCTTTTTCGGATAACTTATTAAATGTGTTTAGTGTAAATTGGGCTTGTGTCATTTGGCGTTATTTTTCACAGTTTCTTCGGTTCGAGCAGCTTTGTTTTTTGCGAAGTATAATTCGGCAGTTTTTTTAAATTCGAGATAAGTTTCAATTGTGTCGAAAGCTATTCGTGGAATGATAAGTGCGCTATTATTGTTGAGAATTATTAGCAAATGAGTTGTAATTTCGACAATTTTTTCGACCACTTTCCAGTCTATTTGTCCTCGGTTTGTTGCTGTTTCCATGATGATTGCTTGCTCGGAGAGAAAAACGTTTTTATGTCCGAGAAGTATCTTATTTTCATCTTTTTGCAAAAATTTACGGTTGCGTTCTTCTACGAGTTTTTTTAGAAACAACGACATCAGTAATGCTGGCGATAAACCTAAAAGAAAGATGATTATAAGCATCCAAATTGGCAGCGCGAGAATGTCGAATTGTGGCAAAAAACCGATGATTGCTACAAACAAGAAAAAAATTAGCGATGGCAACGCAAAAAGCATTATTCTGTTTATGCGTCTTTCGGGTGCTTCGAGCTGATAGTAAACGCTGTATTTTACTAAATCGTCTTCGGTTTGGGAGTATTTTACTTGCATCTTTCTGGTTTTAAGCACACGTGGTGCTATATTTGTAATGATTTCTATTATTTTGATATTCAGGTTAATAACGCATAAAAACAAGGCTAATTCTTTTAACAAATAAAAGACAAAATTAACAAAAAATAGGTTTAATTTCTGATTTCTAATGACATTGGAAAGTAAACCAAACCTTCTCACTTTCTTCGTCGTAGAAAACGTATGCCACTCCAATGTCGCCCCACATTATGCCTGCATTGCCCTCGGAGTCAATTTGAAACAACAATTTCATTTTGTCGCCATTTTTGTTTTTTGGTGTGCTTTCGTTTTGAATCCAATTTGGATATCCGCCAAGATGGCTATGGTGGTTTTGTTCTCCAATCAGCTTAGTTACAACATCATCGTAAATTTTCCATGTCGTATCGCTGTCCAAAATACTTGCTAATTTCGATATTTCAGGACAATATAAATCAATTCCTTCCCAATCTGGCAACGATTTACAGGACACCATTTCAACCTCGCAATATTCGGAAATGCCCGGCTTTTGCGGTTGCTCAACAAAAATCATTTTTTCCTTTGAAAGGTTCTTATAAATCTTTACAAACCAGCCATCTACGTTAGTGTTCCACGGATATTCGTCCCAATTATAATAGCATTGAACTAAGGCAATGCTGTCTGGCAATTCAAAATCGGGGCAATTAAATATCTGAAAAATAAAATCTAAGTGCTTACCAGATTCGGTTTGAGGCCAATTTTCGCCAGTTTCAAAATATGGTTGACCACCGAACTGCGAAATCAGTTGAGAATTTTCGGGGGGTTCGGTGGCTTTTTTAACATTAATTTTTGTGCAAGGTTTAATTAATGGTGTCAGAAATTCTTTTAAAACTTCCAATGTTTTTAAACCTAGCTGGCTCAGTTCCTCTTCGTTTTTTTTTATGCGCAAGTCCTTTTCGATGGATTTCTTGAAAAACAATTTCTTGAAAAAATTCATTGTGCCAATTTATAAAGAAAACAACAATAGTAACTAAGTGCTTTTACAAAAAATCACTTCGCCGCTTTCAAGTTTTTAATAATTTTTCATGTGTAATTAACAGAATATCAACCAAATAACTCTGTTTCTTAGATGCAAATTCCGACTAAAAATTATATCAAATCGAAGCCGGTGTATGGCACCAAAATTTCTGGAATACGGATTCCTTCTGGTGTTTGGTTGTTCTCTAACAATGCAGCGACAATACGCGGAAGTGCGAGTGCGCTGCCGTTTAATGTGTGGGCAATTTGCGGTTTCTTTTTGTCGGCTTCGCGGTATCGCAGCTTGAGACGATTTGCCTGAAACGACTCGAAGTTTGAAACAGAACTAACTTCTAACCAGCGTTTTTGCGCTCCGGAATAAACTTCAAAATCGAATGTTAGCGCAGATGTAAATCCGAGGTCGCCACCACAAAGTCGTAAAATTCGGTACGGAAGTTCGAGGTCTTTGACAAGTTTTTCGACATGCGCAACCATTTTTTCTAGTGTTTCGTACGATTTATCTGGATGCGCAATTTGCACAATCTCCACTTTATCAAACTGATGCAACCGATTTAAACCACGGACATCTTTGCCATACGAGCCTGCTTCGCGTCGGAAACAAGGAGTGTAGGCTGTGCATTTGACGGGTAATTTATTGGCATCAATAATTACATCGCGAAAAATATTTGTTATAGGTATTTCTGCGGTCGGAATCAAATAAAAATTATCGTTTTTAAGCTGATACATTTGCCCTTCTTTGTCGGGTAATTGCCCAGTAGCATATCCCGATTCTTCGTTTATCAACAGGGGTGGCATATACTCAGTATATCCTGCTTGACGCGCACGGTCGAGGAAAAAATTGATGAGTGCCCGTTGCAATTGCGCTCCTTTTCCTTTGTAAAACGGAAAACCTGCTCCTGTAATTTTATTTCCTAACTCGAAATCTATGATGTCAAATTTCTGAGCTATCTCCCAGTGTGGCAATGCGTTGTTGCCAAGGTCTGGCATTGTGCCTCCTGTCCGAACTTCTTGGTTATCGGTTTCGGCTTTTCCTTTTGGGACGCTGGCGTGAGGCAAATTCGGAATTTGAACCGAAAGAGTTTTCAGGTGTTCTTCGTGTTTTGCAAGCTCGGTGGCAAGCATTTTTGCGTTTTCTTTGAGCGTTGCCGTCTGTGCTTTTGCTTGGTTTGCTTCGTGGGTTTTGCCTGTCTTGAAAAGCATTCCGATTTGTTTTGCCAGTTGTTTTCCCTCTGCCAGATTGTTGTCAAGGGCATTTTGTGTTTGTCGGCGTTTTTCGTCTGTCGCCAACATCTGCTCGACAATTTGTGTTGCATCAAAGTTTCGTACTGTCAAACTTTCGATGACTTTTTCTTTATTCTCTTGTATATATCGTATGTTAAGCATATTGTTGTGTTTAATTTCTGTAAATTACCGCAAAAAAAAACTCCTAACTTTTGCTCGACAAATGTAGCAAAAATCAGGAGATTTTTTAGAAAACTATTAATTTATGGGTGTTCTATTGCTCTGTTTTTTCGACTTTCTCGAACGGAACTACCGAAACAAACGAACGATTATTGATAGCTTTGCGGAATGTTACAACACCGTCTATCAAAGCAAAGAGTGTGTGGTCTTTACCGATACCAACATTTGTCGATGGGTGATGTTTTGTTCCTCTTTGGCGAACGATAATGTTGCCTGCTTTTGCGTTTTGACCGCCGTAAATTTTTACACCAAGTCTTTTGCTTTCCGATTCGCGACCGTTTCTTGAACTACCCGCTCCTTTTTTATGTGCCATTTTATCTTAAAATTTTTCTGGTTACCTTTTGTTTTGCTTAATAAATCGTCAATCTTGGGTTTACGCTTGGATTGATTCGATTACAATTTGAGTGAAATTTTGTCGGTGTCCATTACATTTTTTGTAACCTTTACGACGTTTTTTCTTGAAAACTTTTACTTTATCGCCTCTAACGTGGTCTAAAACTTTTGCAGTTACTTTTGCGTTTTCTATAACCGGCATTCCTATTTTTACATCGCCGTCATTGTCGATAAGCATAACTTTGTCAAACTCTACTTGAGAGCCAACTTCGTTTGGCAAACGGTGAACGAAAATTCGTCTTTCTGTCTCTACTTTAAACTGTTGTCCTTGAATGTCAACTACTGCGTACATCTTAAAATGTTTTTTTGGTTAATCGAGGAGGTGGTAGTGCCAATACTCATACTGTATTAGTATATTGAGACATCTATCTCTTTTCAGACCCCACGCGATTTGATTTTTGAGAGCGCAAAGATATAAATTACACTATAAAAACAAAAACGTTTGAGCTTTTGTTTTTACGGCAGCCAAATTTATCGTCAACATTGTTTTGTAAAATGAAAATTATCAGGTGTAAGCCAATTCGTAATTTACTTAAAAAACCATACATTTGAATACGAAAAATACTTATTCTACCGCTTTTTGTTGAAAAATATAAATCCGTGAAAATCAGTCTAATACGTGTTATTCGTGTTCCAATTTATACGATGATAAGAACACTAATAAATACTCTTACAAAAGTTCTTACGCTTTTTATTAACCTAAGTTGTTAAT
>JAOZMU010000276.1 GCA_029934165.1 Bacteroidales bacterium | reverse complement strand
TATTAACACCCCAGTCTAAGACCTATTTTTTATGAAACGTTTAAGCTGTGAATTAGCAACTTACGTTAATAAAAAGCGGAAAAACTTTTGTAAGAATACTTACACTAATAAAAACCTACAAGTCATGCACACACAATCAGTTCAAGTAAGGTCTAAGACTTAATTAGTGTTGCTTACGCAATTCTGTAAAACTCGAACTATCAGCAAATTACAGACATGCAAATAAGTAAAAACTTTTGTATGAGTGCTTATAGCATATTTTACAAATTCTATTCGAAATTGCAAATAATTTATATTCAAGTCAATACACGCTCGAAAAAAGTGTCGATAATTATTACGAAACTACTCAATAACTCACTTTGACAATAATACAAAATTAATCCACACAGCTCCAAAAAACGCAAAATTTCAACAAAAGAAAACGCAAAAATGCAATTGTGGAAACCCACTATTTATTGCTACTTTTGTATCTGATAATATTAAAAAGAAAACACTTTACTATTGACTTGAATACTAGCAAAATATGATTCCTAATAAAAAAAGTTTTGTGCTTACTGTACCAATCATGCAAAATCTCATTTACTTACTTGTATTTCTATTGATTATTTTTACTTCGTATTCGTCTGAAATATCCGACAAAAAAGTAAAAACGACTAAGCAACAAGACACAGCAGAGATAAAAAAACCTCAAAAAATTGCCAGTCTTACTTATTATTTTAATCAACTTTCCAACGATTCTACGCTAATTGCAGCCAATATTTCGGTATTTATTGTTGACGATTCAAGCAAATCTGAGTTATTAGGCGTAAATACTAATTTGGCGTTGACACCTGCTTCGACGATGAAAATACTAACAACAGGAGCAGCATTGGAAATTCTCGGAGGCGGAAGGAATTTCAAAACAAGCCTAGAATACAGTGGTAACATAGAAAATGGAGTGCTAAACGGAAATATTTATATCCGTGGCGGTGGCGACCCTACACTTGGCTCGCAAAACAATGGAGGCAATGGTTTTCTTGCAAATTGGGCATCAGCCATTAGTGATTTGGGTGTCGATTCTATAAACGGTGGTATAATTGCCGATGCTCAATTATTTGATACAGATGTTTATCCAGTAACATGGAGTTGGGGTGAAATAAATAGCGAATACTGTGCAATGCCCAGTGCTTTAAGTATTTATGGTAATCAATATAGAATAAAAGTTAGAGCCGGAAAGACAAACTGGTACAAACCGTCCAATGGAACACTAAACCCTTGGCTGCCAAATGTTTACTTTCGCAACCAAATTAAAAGTGGCTCAATTCGTAAAGCATCACTTTTTGCATTAGGGCAACCTTATACTAACCGACTAACAATAAGAGGAATAGTGCCAAATGGAAACTTACATATTATGGAAGGAGCTATTCCAGACCCGCCATATTTAGTTGCATATCAGTTATATAAAGAGATTGAAAAACTTGGAATCTCAATAGTAGATAGTGCAATTAGTATCAGACAGATACATGACTTTGACTTAGCCAGATACAAAAATATTAGGACAGAGAAAAGAAAAGAAATTTCGGCACGATATTCTTCATCTGTTTCTAATATCGTTATTAGCACAAACACTAATAGCAATAATTTATACGCAGAAACATTGCTGAAACACATCGCCCTGAAACATGGAAGTTCTGAAACAGAGGTCGGTGCAAACGCAATTACTAATTTTTGGGCGCAAAAACTCAAGCACAAAATCGGTGTCAATATTTTTGATGGCAGTGGCATTTCTCGCTATAACACACTGACAACTAAATTCTTAGTAGATGCACTTCAATTTATTAGCGATAGTAGCGACTATTCTACCATTTTCCGAAAATCGCTACCAATAGCTGGCGAAACAGGAACTCTAAGGCGGCTGTGTAAAAACACGCAAGCAAAAGGAAAAATAATTGCAAAAAGTGGTTCGATGAGCCGAGTTTTGAGTTATGCTGGTTATATTAATTCTCTTAGTGGGAATAAATACACATTCGCAATAATAATCAATAATTTCAGTTGTTCTCATGTAGAAATGCGTAAAAAAATTGAAAATTTACTAACACAAGTGGTTGTAACAAAGTAAATATAAGGTTTTGCATGATACTTGCTAATAACCTCATAGTGTTATTAATTTGATATTCAAGTTGATAACAGCACGAAAGTTTCGATTTTTGTTTATAATTATTCTAAAAAGAAATGCTAAAAAAGAGCCTAATAATCATATTAATATTACCGTTATTTGCGCTAAATAGCGCATATATTAATCATACCGAAAATAACTCCAAAAGGAGTAACGAGGATAAGCCACCTTTTCAAAATTATAATAATCAATGGGTTGACTCTGTTTTTAACACCTTATCGGAAGACGAGCGGATTTCTCAGCTATTTATGATTGCTGCCTACACAAACAACGGCAATGCGGATAAAGACCGAGTTAAAAAGCTGATAACCAATAATAAAATTGGTGGAATTATCTTCTTTCAAGGTGGTCCAGTCAATCAGGCAATCCTGACGAATTATTATCAATCGCAATCTAAAACTCCGCTTTTGATTGCGCAAGATAGCGAATGGGGTTTGAGTATGCGATTGGATAGCACCATAAAATACCCAAGACAAATGAGTTTAGGTGCAATTCAGGACGAAAGTTTGCTTTATAATATGGGTACAGATATTGCCGAACAATGTAGGCGTATTGGCGTACATGTGAATTTCGCACCAGTAATTGACATTAACAATAATGCTAAAAATCCGGTTATAAATAGCCGCTCGTTTGGTGAAAACAAATACAATGTTACAAGAAAGGGATTTGCGTATATGGCTGGTATGCAAGACAATAAAATTATTGCCACGGCAAAGCATTTTCCCGGACATGGAGATACAGATGCCGACTCTCACTACACTTTACCGGTAATAAAACACAATCGTCATAGGCTAGATTCGTTGGAGTTTTATCCGTTTAAAGAATTAATTAACAACGGATTAGGAGCTGTAATGACGGCTCATCTTCATATTCCCGCTCTGGACAACAAAGAAAATATTGCTTCTAGCCTTTCACGAAAAATAATTACTGATATTCTTCAAAAAGAAATGCAGTTCAAAGGCTTAATTTTCACAGATGCACTTGGTATGAAGGGAGTTGCAGACCATAACACACCTGGCGAGGTTGCAAAAAATGCACTGTTAGCCGGCAATGACATTTTGTTGATGTGTAAAGATGTGCCAGCAGCTATCAAGGCGATAAAAAAGGCTATGACCCAGGGACTTATCACTCAAAAAGAAATTGACAGGCGAGTACGGAAAATACTACACGCTAAGGCTTGGGTTGGATTAGACAATTACAAAAAACTTGATATTAGCAACATTCACAGAGATTTACATAAAGATAAATTTTATCATAATCGTCAAAAATTGGTTGAGGCAGCAGTTACGCTAGTCGAAAATCGGAATAAAATATTGCCAATAGGTAATTTAGACTCCGTAAAGATTGCAGTTGTATCTGTCGGGCGAAACCCAAAAACCGAATTTCAAAAAACTATTGGCTTATATGCAAAAGCAGATAATTATAATATTGCACGTGGAGCTTCGATGGATTCTTTCGATACTTTGTTGAAGCAAGTTTCTAATTATGATATAGTTATAGTTGGAGTTCATCGAACTAACGAAATACCTAAATACAGATTTGGTGTTACAAAAAATGCTATGGAGTTTGTGTCAAGCCTGAGTAATAAAACCAAGGTTGTTTTAAATTTATTTGCAAATCCTTATAGTTTATCTTACGTAAAAAATGCAAATAAATTGGCAGCTTTAGTCGTTTCTTACGAAGATTCTGAGACAGCCAATAATGTTTCTGCTCAAATAATTTTTGGAGGAATGCCAGTTAAGGGGCGATTGCCAGTTACGTCAACTCCCGAATTTAGAGCAGGTTATGGAATTTCTACCGATTCTACAATTAGATTAAAATATTCTGTTCCGCTAGATGTTGGCATCGACCCTGAGAAGCTAAAAAAAATTGACACGCTTGCACTAAATGCCATAAAAGAAGGGCAATTTCCTGGGTGTCAGGTTCTTGCGGTAAAAGATGGTACTGTTTTTTTTTGGAAAACTTATGGCTGGCATACTTACAAGAAAAAGAGAGCAACGGCAAAAGCCGATTTGTACGATTTAGCATCAATAACAAAAATTGCAGCAACACTGCCTGCTGTCATGCAACTCTCTGATAGCAAGCAGTTAAACATAAATTCGGCTCTGGCAAAATATATTCCGAAATTGGATTCAACCAACAAAAAGAAAGTAAAAATACGAGATGTGCTTACCCATCAAGCTCGACTAAATCCTTGGATTCCGTTCTATCTCAATACGATAAGTAAAAATTCGTATGGAAAGCACATTCTTGACTCCAATATTTATAGAAAGAAACCCAGTGATAAATACTGTGCCAAAGTAGCAGATAACGTATATATCGACACAAATTACGTTAGCGAAATGTACGAAATAATTTTTAAATCTAAATTGCGGGCTAGGAAAAAATACCGATATAGCGACCTTGGCTTTTTATTGATGCAAAGAGCAGTAGAAAATATCACAAAAACACCTTTGAATGAATATGTCGAACGGCATTTTTATAATCCGTTAGGTGCTAACACCTTGTGTTTTAATCCGTTATCAAAGTTTAAAAAAACAAATATTGTTCCAACGGAGCTGGATACTTTTTATCGTCGGCAACTTCTTCAGGGCTATGTTCACGACTTTGCAGCCGCAATGATGGGAGGCGTTGCTGGACATGCCGGGCTTTTTTCAGATGCTAACGACTTGGCAAAACTAATGCAGCTTTATTTGCAAGATGGCAATTACGGTGGAGTTCAGTTTTTCAAAAAAGGAACAGTTAAATCATTCAGTAAGAAACAGTTTACAAACAACAGACGTGGACTTGGTTTTGATAAACCTACAAAAAGAGGAGGTACTGCATTTAAGGGAATTTCGGCGGCAAGTTTCGGACACTCAGGCTTTACTGGCACAACGGCTTGGATAGATCCCGATGAAAATATTGTTTATATTTTCTTATCCAACCGCGTTTGTCCGGTTATGGAAAACAAAAAAATAATTCGTTCAAACATACGACAGAAAATACAAAAGACAATCTATGAAGCAATAATCGAAAAAAAAGTTGCTTCAAAAACGGCAAAACAAAACTCTTAGTAATGGAAAATTAATAATTAATAATTAATAATTTTGCTTACGCCTGATTTAGTTTTAGTTAGGAATTTTAATGGCTTACTTTATTAAATTTATTTTACTTAAAACGAAGATTAAATTAACCTATACCATTATTTGCTGTTTATTGCTGATTTTCAGT
>JAOZMU010000275.1 GCA_029934165.1 Bacteroidales bacterium | reverse complement strand
AACTAAATCAGGCGTAAGCAAAATTATTAATTATTAATTTTCCATTACTAAGTGCTATGCACTTTTTAATATTGAGACAAAGATTTACTATTTGACAGAAAAATCAGCAACAAACAGCAAATAATTGTATCTGTTAATTTTATCTTTGTTCTAATCTGCAAAAAAATTTTATACTATATATTATGGACGCAAAATTTTCACAACGAGTACGCGATGTGCTCACATACAGCAAAGAAGAGGCTGTCCGTTTAGGCAATTCATTGGTCGAAACAGAACATCTTTTCCTTGGTATTCTTCGCGATGGAGAAGGCTCTGCTGTAGAATTGCTGCTGACATTTGGTTTGGATTTGAACGATGTAAAGCTCGCAATTGAGGCTAAAAACCAACGCACCAGTAGCAATTCAACATACGAAAATATGGATGATATTCCGCTCACAAAAAATTCTGAGCGTGCCTTGAAGATGATTTACCTCGAAGCAAGGGCACTTAAAAGTCCCGAAATCAATACAATACATCTATTGTTAGCTATTTTGAAGGATATGGATTGCTTGGTCTCTAAGATATTGTTGGATTATAATATAGATTACACGATTGCCAAGTCGCAAGTTGTACGCAAAAAATACGATGTTAGGTCTGAAAATCAATACGATAACGAATCTGATGATGGAGTTTCGGGAAATCAAAATTCGCGCGGACAAACGCAGAAATCAAATTCGGAAACGCCGGTACTTGATAATTTCGGAATAGATTTGACGAAAGCTGCCGAGGAGAATCGCCTCGACCCAATTGTTGGTCGGGACAGAGAAATTCAGCGTTTAGTGCAAATTTTGAGTCGTCGGAAAAAGAATAATCCAATTCTTATCGGTGAGCCTGGTGTTGGTAAATCGGCTATTGCTGAGGGACTTGCAATTCGTATCATAAACAAAAAAGTTTCTCGTGTGCTTTTTGGCAAACGCATTATAACTCTTGATTTAGCATCAATTGTTGCTGGCACAAAATATCGTGGGCAGTTTGAAGAGCGCATGAAATCTATCTTGAACGAGTTGCAAAAAACCGCTGAGATTATTCTTTTCATCGACGAAATTCATACTATCGTTGGTGCTGGTGGGGCAAGTGGCTCGTTAGATGCTGCCAATATGTTGAAGCCGGCGTTGGCGCGTGGCGATATTCAATGTATTGGTGCTACAACATTAGATGAATACCGTCAGCATATTGAAAAAGACGGAGCGTTGGAACGTCGTTTTCAGAAAATTATGGTTGACCCAACGAGTTCTGAAGAGACGATTGAGATTTTGCATAATATCAAAGAACGGTACGAAGACCACCACAATGTTCGATACACCGACGAGGCTATCAAGGCGTGTGTTTCGCTCACCGAGCGTTATATCAGCGACCGCCATTTGCCCGACAAGGCAATTGATGCGTTGGACGAAGCTGGCTCTAATGTACACATTTCCAACATAAAAGTACCAAAGAAAATTGATGAAATCGAAAAGCATATTGAGCTTACACGCAACGAAAAAATTCGTGCCGTAAAAAGTCAAAACTTTGAAGGGGCAGCAAATCATCGAGATAATGAACAAAAATTGCTGCGACTTTTAGACCATGAAAAAGAGAAATGGCAAAACGAACTTGAGAAACATCGCGAAACCGTTGAGGAACACAACGTTGAGGAAATTGTTGCTATGATGACTGGGATTCCTGTACAGCGTGTGGCGCAGGCAGAGAGTTCGCGGCTGCTGAAAATGAAAGGCGAAATTCAAGGGCAAGTCGTTGGACAAGAAGAGGCTATCGGCAAAATTGTTAAGGCAATTCAAAGAAATCGTGCTGGACTAAAAGACCCTAATAAACCAATCGGGTCCTTCGTATTTTTAGGTCCGACTGGTGTTGGGAAAACGCAACTTGCAAAAATACTGGCTAAGTATTTATTCGATGGTGCCGAGTCGCTAATCCGAATTGACATGAGCGAGTATATGGAAAAATTCTCTGTTTCGCGTTTGGTTGGCGCACCTCCGGGCTACATTGGGTACGAAGAGGGCGGACAATTGACAGAAAAAGTGCGCCGTCGACCGTATGCTGTTGTTTTGCTCGACGAAATTGAAAAAGCGCATCCAGATGTATTCCATATTCTTCTTCAAGTGCTTGATGAAGGGCAACTTACCGATAGCCTTGGGCGTAAAGTAGATTTTCGGAACACGATAATAATTATGACTTCAAATATCGGGACACGACAAATTTCTGATTTCGGTCGAGGTGTCGGCTTCCAAGCCAACGGACAGCAAGCGCACGACGATGTGAATAAAACCATTATCCAAAAAGCTCTCAAGAAAGCTTTTGCTCCCGAATTTCTGAACCGTATTGATGACGTAATTCTTTTCAACTCGTTGACTCGCGAACATATTCACGAAATCATTGATATTGAGTTAAAAGGATTTTTCTCGCGCGTCGAGAAGTTGGGATATTTGCTTGAGCTAATGCCCGAAGCAAAAGACTTTATTGCAGAAAAAGGTTTTGACTCGAAATTTGGGGCACGTCCGCTAAAAAGAGCAATCCAAAAATACCTCGAAGATACTATGGCAGAGGTGATTATAGAATCGGCGTTGAAAAAAGGAGACAAAATTTTGGTTAGCTTCACCGATGAAAAAGGTATCGAAATGGAAATTGCGCGAGCCGAAGATTTAGCGAAAAAAAATGTCGAAGAAGACCACGAAACAGAAGACGAGAAGTAATTTTTTTCATCTTACTAAATAAAAAAAGACCCAGTAAAAGTACCGGGTCTTTTTTTGGATAATAAAAATCTACTCATTATTCTTCGTCCTCTTCCTCGGTGTTTTTATCAACATCGTTGGTAATTTTTATGCCACCGTATTTCGACACGATATTAATTTTGCTTTTTGGTGTTTCGCCGCCAAATGTTCCTTCGATATAAGTATTTTTATGATTTGAAATATTCTTTTTAATATCGCCTCCGTCCGGAAATTTCACTTTTCCATACGTTACATCTGCCTTCAAAGCGTAGTTTGTGGTTTTATCAACAGCGATTTTAATGCCACCATAACGCGTTTGTATATCAACAGCATTAAACGTGCTTTTCAGATGCGACACCTTACAGCCTGTATATGAAACGTCTAATTTCAATCTGCCTGATAACTCATCAATTTTTATGCTACTATATTTTGCCTCTGCAGACAATGTATTTATACGTCCAAAACGATAGCCGTCATATTTCGATTGCGCAACAAATGCTTTTATCTCGTTGATTTTCAGCTTCGAGTATTTCGAAACAGCCGCAATAGCTTTTGCTTTGTCGATAGTCAGCCCAGAATATTTCATCGTCAGTTTGAGCCAAGTACATTCCTCAATTTTACACTTGCCAGAGTACCCTAACGTGATGTGACTGCGTGGTTTAGTGTCTGCACTCATCAATTTATTGGCTTTCAGTGTTCCGTATTTGACAGCAATTTGGTATTTACCCGTCAGTTCGTCAATAAAAACAGGACCATACTTATTAACCAAATCCAAATTTAAGTTCTTAGGCATATTTACTTCGTAGTTGATTTGAATATCAGTATTCGAAATCGAACCATCAATATCTGTTTCTGCGCTTACGACATTCCCCTCTTGCGAAAACGTGATAATTATCTTATCCATAGCCTTTTGCGACTTTTTTTCGTTGCGTCCTTTGACAGTAACATGAACCTTAAACTCTACTTGTTCCTTATCCCAGTTGTTTATCCGCACTTCGCCGTAACGATTTGCTATTTTAACCTCCGTATCAGATTCAATATCGTAAATTTGGTTGTAATCTTTCTCTAATTCTTGTGCCATAACTTGCTGTACAAATGCAACTTGTATAAAAACAAATACGATGGCAAAAAGTGTTTTGTAAGGTTTCATAATATTGGATTTTATGGTATTCAACATTTAATTTATTTGCGTAAGTGGCTCACATTCAGACACAATTCTTATTGGCAATTTGGTTCTGCGTGCGCCAAAACCTTATCTATGACGTTGGCTTTCATCTGATAAGAGTTAATCATGGCATTAATAATTCGTTCATCGTTTGCGTTGTGCACAAGCTCGTTTTGCAAATCCGAGTACATGGTGTCCAACTCTTTCAAGTCATCGTAAACACTCTTTTTTTGTTCTATCGAGTTTTCGCAGCGCAAATTTTCTAACCGCGTAAGTTTCTTATCAATAGTCTTTTGGTAGTATTCTTCTACTTCTTTGTACTCATCGGACACTTGACTCAGTGCCATTTTTTGGCTTACAGCACTCTCATTTATGCCTGTGTATTTATAAGCCAAAAAGCTTAACGAAGCAATAACAAGAAAAATAGATGCTACTCGGAATAATAGTTTCATTGTTTTCATCGGTGCTGTCTTTTTTTTCAAATGCCCTAAGCGCGCACGAAACCGGTCTTCATGACCATCATCAGGCTCTTCGCTGTCGAGCAAATTTCGGTTGTTAGTAATAAATTCATCCAGGTTCATAACGTTTTGATTTTTTGCGGTTCATAAGGTTTACGGTTATCATCGACATTAATTTTTTTGTTCCGAAAGCATTTCGATAAGTTTCTTTTTTGCCCGCGCCAACTGCGAGCGTGAAGTCGAAGCCCGAATCCCCAAAATCAACGAAATCTCATCATGGTCATAACCCTCAAGCAAACTCAGCGTCAAAACAACACGGTAGCCATCAGGCATGGTGGCAATTGCCTCTCGAATCTGACGTACTTTCTCTTCGGCAGCTTCCTCATTTTCAATAATAAAAGAACTTTCTGTGGCAACTGTCTTCGCGGCATCATACTCCGTGAAAACAACTTTTCTGGCTCGCATAACATCTAATGCCTTGTTGACAACAATGCGCTTGAGCCACGCACCAAAACTTACTGATTCTCTGAAAGTAGAAATTTTGCTAAACGCCAACAAAAAAGCCTCTTGCATTGTATCTTCGGCTTCTGCCGTGTTGTTCAGAATACGCAAAGTGGTGTTATACATAGCTTTACTGTAAAGCCGATAAACCTCAAATTGTGCCTTTGCATTGCCCTGTTTGCAACCTGCAATCAGCTCCGAATGAAAATTAATCGATTCTCCTTTCAATGTATTTTGTGTTTCTGTGTTAATGACGAAATAAAATTACTTTTGCTGCACGTAACCGTAATTTTTTTACCTTTTTACGAAAAATAATATATATAATGTTGAATACCATACTATTATCAAGTTACTATCGGTGTGCCTTCAAGCCAAACCAATAGTGGTGAACACTTAATTAAATATATTTATTTATATTATAGTGGTTTACATAATGCTAGTAATCTGCAATATAAGGTCTAAGACCTATTTTTTATGAAACGTTTAAGCTGTGAATTAACA
>JAOZMU010000274.1 GCA_029934165.1 Bacteroidales bacterium | reverse complement strand
TCAGGCGTAAGCAAAATTATTAATTATTAATTTTCCATTACTAAGAGTACTTATATATTGAGATAAATATTTACTTTTTTTTTTGCTGAAAAACAAAAAAATAGAAATATACTAAATTAGGTTTAATAATTTACTTTTCAGATTGCATAAAGTTCTTATTTTCAAGCGATAGCTAATTTTTAATTCAGTATAAATAACAATATGTATGACATTTTTAAATTAAAAAAATAGATTGTGCTGATATTCAGTATTTTACTGTATTTTTACAAATTTCATAAAACACTGATTTATAGCAGCTTGCAAATTACGATTTAGAAATGTCATACACATTGAAATAAAAAATAATTTATTAACCTTGCACTATACGTATTATAAACCATAAATATATTTATCATGAGTGAAATTACGATAACGCCAGAAGAACGACAATTTATGATTTCTGTTTTTAAGGATATTCGCACAAATTTGGAAACCTACATGACTGAACGTAGTTTTCTGATGTCGAATGCTCAATTGTTTGCATTTCTGATGTTTACGCCCAATGCGCTGGCAATTGCAAGCGATGGACAGGTTGACGAAACAGAAATTGCAGCCCTCGAAAAAATCAGTCGTAATATTGATGTTCGGCAAATTGTCAACCTTAATTTACTGGAGATGATGGCGTATGCCTTTGAACCTGAAGGATGTATGACAAATGAGGAGTTCAATCTTCGAGCTGGTGCCGAGCTTCTCTTTTTGAGCCGCAATATGGCAAAATTTGAAACTCACTATTTGGCTGCCGTCAAAACGTGGCTGAAATTTGACAGTAATCCAAAACGCGATGGCTCTATGACAGGGACTTTTGTGAAAATGATGGACACAATTGTTGAAAAAAACTTGAGCAAAAACAAGGACGAGGAAAGAAAAAAACTTGATGAAATAAAAGCAAAGTTAGAAATTGCTTAGTTTTTTGCCCAAAAGCACCAATTAACCTGATAATCAGGCTTATTTGGTGCTTTTTTTGCGAAAAATTCTATGTTTCGTATCTAAAAACAAACCATTTTCGAGTTGTGTTGATGCAAATATTGTAATTTTTTGTTTACCAAAAGATTACCAAGTTTATTTTATATGTTGATTCCGACTCGGTATAAAATACCCGATTGATGACAAAAAATAATGAAAACCTACCTATTCCTGCTGAACAACCAACTAAAAATAACGGACTTACGGACTGGATAATAAGTTCTGCAAAAGTTTTACACCTACCTTTCGGCATCGGACAAAAAGAAATATTGATAGCCGTAAACGAATGGATTTCGACCCTTAACAGTTTTCAGATTAGCAGGTTACAAGAAAATGAGTTGCATGTTATCCAATATCGGGAAAATAAGGGATTCAAAAGTACTCTGGGATTGAGTGCTGTGTACCATCTGTACGTCATTGTAACAGAAAATAAGTTATACTACTTAGTTCGCGAAGCCGAGTGGGCAAACGAGTTGCAACAGATTGATATTGAGCAAAAAAAGCATTTTGCAGGTCTTTTATCAGACTCGCGCGAAGGTGAAATAGAAGAAATAATTTCGGAGCATATTTTGAAACCTTTTTCGGAACACAAAATTAATACCCTCGTAAAATCCACCGCTAGGCATATCGAAATTGGAGACGAAACGGAACAAATTTGGTTGATTTCGTTTCTTGAAAAAACAGAAATATTGTTAGCTTTTTTAGAAATTTCTGAAATTAGAAAGGCAAAAAATATTGTTTTATGCGATAAAAATTTGCATTGGCATTTTTTACTTACAAATAAACGCTCGTTTTTAGTCGCTAAAAACAAAAGAAACGAATTTGTACACATTATCGACACCGCCGACAATGCAATGGAAGTGAAATCGGAACTGGGAAGAGACCCTGTTATTATTGCTGATATTGACGCACTTACGACTAGAGCTAACGAAATTTTATTCCATGAAATAAAAACTTGTATCAACCTACACAATCGTATTAGGATACGCGAAGTTGCTCGTTTCAACTGGAATAACACTAGCGAATCGGAAACTTTTAGAAGTTTTGCGTATCAACTTTTATTGCACCTGATTATCGAAAACGAAGACCCATTTGATGAGCTTTCGCTTTTGTTTGTTGGCATGGACGAAGAGCAATCCGAAACATCGAAACAGGTTTTCGAGGAGCGATTGCCCGAAGCCCTGAAAACAATTTTGAGTCTTCCTAACGCTGGGCAAAAATTGATAGAATGGGCAAATCGTTGGAAAATTTCACACGTAGATTCACTAGCTCTCGTACGTGTTTTTCTTTCGTTAAATGCACCAAGTCAATTATTGAAAAATGCTATGTCCTTCCACGAAAAAATACGCAGCGAATTTTACAAAAACAATAAGGACGAAATAACACGCACAGCATTCGATTTGCAGTATTCGAGATACCTAATAGATAGTGGTTTACACGAAAATGCTACTTCGATTCTTGAAACAAGACTGAAACATTTGCCAGACGAAACGTTGTCCGATTTGTTACCACCAAAAAACCTTGCGCCAACAAGCAAAGACAGTGGACAAATGTTGCGGATAACTCTGTATGAGCTACTTGCCGAGGCGCGACAAACTGGCGATTCGACAGAACGAATTGAGCAGTTGGCTTGTCTGCAACCGCTTGTTACAGAGCGTATTGAAATGCTGGCAGAGACTCCAGATAGTGAATTACGACAGCGTGCCCAAGATGTACGTATGATTTTGCGCTCAGACGGAATCAAGACTGTAAAAAGCTCGGTTTCAGTAAGTAGGTTCAATCGCCTGAAAAATAAGTTTATAAAAAATAAACTTCAACACCCCGCAGCTCGTAAAGGTGGAGTTTTTCAGTCGGTACAATCGTGGTTAGCAAAAATAGAAATTCCAGATCATTCTGCAATACGCTCGTATTCCGAAAAAATAAGCGTGGATAAATACCCACAAATTACTGATGTAATGACAGATATAAAACACATTTTCGGAATCGAAGGTGTGGATATTTTTGCTGTTCGTGGCGAAAAAAATATTGGCGTACATAGTTTTGAGGGTAAAGAAGCATTTTTAACCATAGGACATAAGCATCTTGACGAAAATTCTATCGTATTTTTACGCACGCCAGAATTACGTTTTTCCATGGGCGTTGAGGTTGCACACCTTTATTTCAAACATTCGCGCATTACAGCGAGCGATGTATGGAAAGGAGCGCGACAAAAAAGTATGTTCGTTATTGACACACTTTTAACAGTATTACCATTTATTAGTGGGTTAAAAGCTGTAAAAAGTTTGTATAAATTTCGTGCTTTGGCGGCACTTATTACGCGGTCGCAAAAGGCAAAAGAAATTACCGAAGCTACCAAAAGCGTTCTGGATGTGGCAATTCACGCCACGGCAACCTACAACAACTTTACGAAACAAGAAAAATCTGGCTCGAAAGAAGACCAACTTTTAGCCACTTCGAGAGTTATGCAACTAACCGCAGACCGTGCTGGATTGTTGATTTGCGGTGATTTGAATGCCGCAGTCCGTGCAATGTTTTTCGAGTCGGAAAGTTACGCTAGAGAACTATCTGTTTGCGAAAAATACGGACTTACAGATTTCCTTCTTCGTCAAGATGAAGCTGGAAATTACACACATCAGGATTTTGCTGTGCGTATTGCTGCGATGTTTTCTTTTTATCTTTCTAAGGATTACGAAATTTTACGCTCAGAAATTATAAAAATAACCAAATAAAAGCCATAAGTGAATTATAGATTATGGATTAAACACATAGTGCTATTTTACTGTGTTGTGGTTTGATGAAACAATTATTCATGCCGTTCCGATAAAAATTTTAATACCAAATTGCTTTCAAGTTGCCTAAATTCAAACTTTATAATTAATTGATTATCAAAAAGATTCATAAGTTTGTTTGCTAAAAGTCGATACCGACTCGGTATAAATTCGCAATTGCCAAACAAAAAATATGATTCCGAAGAAACTACAACATATATTTACAAATCCATTTTTCAGACAAGTAGGAACTTTATTCACGGGAACTGTTGTAGCACAGGCAGTTCCATATTTTGTTGCGCCTATTCTTCTTCGCATTTTCTCGCCAGAATTATTTGGTGATTTCGGATTATATGTAGGTATTTCATCGGTTATTGCAATGATTGTCAGTTGGGGTTTTGAGCAATCTGTAATGCTTTTCGAGAAAGACGAAAAAGCTGCAAGGTTTGTATATTTTATTCATTTCCTAATTTTTGGCACTTCGATAATTGCTGCCCTGATAATTTATCTTTTGTCAGATTATCTTTTACAATTTTTCTCGACAGAAGCTGCTGCTTTCTACTTGCCATTAATACCTGTAATGGCTTTTTTATTTGGCAGTTACAGAACTATTAGTACTTTCCTAAATCGTAAAGAAAAATACAAAACAATTTCTGTTGCCGAAGTTTCGCGAGCTTCGTTGATGTCTGCTGGACAGTTGAGCTTTGGTGCAGCAAATATTTTAAGCAAGGGGTTAGTTCTTGGCGAGTTAGTTGGGCAATTTGTGCGTTTCGCTATTACATGGAAAAAATTCTTGCGTATTACGCAAATTCATCTACGCGATATTTCGTGGAACGAGGCAAAAGCTGATGCTTTTCGATTTAAAAAATTCCCGATTTTTACACTTCCGGCATCGCTACTTAGTTTTATGTCATCGCAAATCCCGATTTTCGTACTCGCTTTTTTTTTCAATCCTACAATTGTTGGTCTTTATTACCTTCCGCACAAGCTTATGACAGTGCCTTTTAACATGATTGGAACATCAATTTCAAAAGTATATTTCAAGCAAGCCAGCAAATTGGATAGCCAAGAAAAACTGCAATCTCTAACGTGGAGTATCTTCAGTAAACTATTTACTATCGGACTAATTCCGTTTGCGATAGTAACGTTTTTTGGCGACTATTTATTCGTATTTATTCTCGGTGAAGAGTGGCGTATTTCTGGACACTACGCTATGATGCTATCTCCATGGCTTTTTATCACATTTGCATCGTCGCCCATTTCGATAATTTACACAATAAAAGAAAAACAACGTCAAAGTTTACAATTCAATATTGCTCTTTTTACTTGTCGTGTAATAGCTTTATTATTAGGAGGTTGGTGGTTCGGCAATGCTTATATAGCTGTTGCACTTTTTGCTTTTGTAGGCATAGTTTTCATTCTTGGATTGTTATGGTACGTTTTCCATCTTACATCGGTTTGCAAGAAATCGGCATTTATTTTTATCAGTATCCGTATTTTATTGGTATTTGGATTTTTTGGCTTACTAAGGCTTGCAGTATTATATGTATAAAATATTACTAAGTACTCTTACAAAAGTTCTTACGCTTTTTATTAACATAAGTTGCTAATTCAC
>JAOZMU010000273.1 GCA_029934165.1 Bacteroidales bacterium | reverse complement strand
GTTTAAGCTGTGAATTAACAACTTAGGTTAATAAAAAGCGAAAGAACTTTTGTAAGTAAAGTGAAGTTAAAATAATTTGATAGAATTAATGAAATAAAATTTTATGCGTATAAACATAAAAACAAAAATGTATTTGTTGATTCTACTTTTGGGAGCAATTATATTTGCAACCACGATTGGATATCAAAGATATAATATGCAGAAAATGGCACTGCGGGACACAAAAAAAATATGCGATGTACTGGCAGATCAAAAAGCAAAGCATGCAAAACAATATCTTGATACTTATCTTTTTGCGGCAAGAAATATGGCACAAACTTTCGAGTGTTTTGAGAGTATTGACGAAGAAAATCGCCGCAAATTTTTCAGAACAATACTTTACAAAATGCTAAAGTCGAACCCTCATTTTTTATCTGTCTGGACTATTTGGGAACCGTATTCTATTGACACACGCGATAGTACGCTAGAAAATACTGATGGAAATACCCACATTGGCAGTTTTGCAACAACTTACTTTCGACAACAAAGCGAAATTGTTCTTGAGTCTTCGTCCACAGAAGGCGAATTATTTGCAGCGAATTATTATACATTGCCAAAAAAATCGTATCGAGAAACATTAATAAATCCGTATAATTACTCGTATACAAAATCGAAAGAAGAGGCAATTTTACAAACCAACCTTGTTGTGCCAATTATTACGCATAATTCTGTTTTGGGCGATGAGTTTGTCGGCGTTGTTGGTGTCGATGCGCCTCTCGAAAATTTCCATGAGATAATAAATGGTTTTCATCCATTTGAAAATGGATACGGTTTCATGTTGTCTAACAATGGAGTGATTATAACACACCCCAATTCAGAGGTTTACGGTAAGCCATTTGCCATGCTCGAATCCGAAATGGATAATATACACAAAGTCTCCTTGTTAGTTGCTAAGGGCAAAAAACTATCCTACACTGTTACCGATGAGAGTGGCGAGGCGGCTATTTATTACACATTTGCGCCAATTATTGTCGGACGCTCGTTGACTCCTTGGTCTTTTGGAGTTGCCGTTCCGTTGTCGCATATCTATACCGAAACAAAAATGGTTTTTTGGGTTTCGGTAGGCATTGGGTTGATTGGGCTATTTATTTGTCTGATAACGATTAACATAATAGCAAGAAATATTGTGGTTCCTTTGTCCGAGATGACAAATTTGCTTAGTACATTAAATACTACTGACAATAAAAAACTTCAAAAAATAGCCAATACACAGTACGATGAAACTGGGAAATTGGCACAAGCGGTAGCAAAATTGTTGGCATGGGTGCGACAAACAGGAAATTTTGTTAGCGAAATGGGACATGGAAATTTAAATAGCGAGTTTGTGCTTTTTGATGAAAAAGATTCAGTCGGAAAATCACTATTAAAACTTCGTGATAGATTAATTCTTGCTGGAGATGAAAATAAAAAACGAAGACTCGAAGACGAAAACCGCAATTGGGCTGCCGAAGGGTTGGCAAGTTTTAGCGATGTTTTACGTCAAAACAACGATAACTTCGAGGAGTTTGGATACAACATAATAAGCAATCTGGTAAAATATGTAGATGCTAGTCAGGCAGCGTTTTATCTTTTAAATACAGAAAATTCGCAGCGTCATTTTATCGAAATGAAAGCATCTTATGCTTTCGAACAGCGCAAATATCGAACCGAGGAGATTGAGATTGGCGAGAGTCTTGTTGGCAGTGTTGTGCAGGAAAAAGAGAGCATATTTCTTACGGATATACCTGAGGACTATGCAACTATCCGCACTGCCCTTGGCGAGGATAGCCCGCGTTGTATATATATTGTACCCTTGATTTTTAACGATGAGATTTACGGAGTTATTGAACTTGCTTTGTTGAGAAACCTCGAAAAACACCAATTAAGTTTTATCAACAAATTGGCAGAGAGTATCGCTTCGACGATTTCATCTATTAAAACAAACCTGCGCACCACAGAACTATTGCAGCAATCGCAAGAACAGTCCGAAAATTTAATTATGCACGAAGAGGAGATGCGCCAAAACATGGAGGAATTACAGGCTACCCTCGAAGAGTCTGCAAGACGCGAAACCGAGTTAGATGGTCATTTGCGGACACTTAACAATGCACTGGCAACAGTAGAATACGATGTGAAAGGGCGAGTAGTAGAAGCAAACTCGCTGATGCTGAATGTGTTGGGTTATACCAGCGATGAGATTTTTGGGAAACACCAGAGCGATTTTTTGGAAACCGAATTAATCGAATCCACAGAATATGTGCAATTTTGGGATAAATTGCGGGCTGGTGTTCAGCAAATTGGCAACTATAATTTCATCACAAGGTTTGGCGAAACTGTTTGCTTTAGCTCTAGTTTTACGCCCATTTTTGGCGGAGACGGCAAACCAGAAAAAATTATTCAATACGCCAATAATATAACTCGTATAATAAATCGTCAGTATTTTCTGGAGAGCCATATAAATACCATGCAAAAATATTTTCCTACAATCGAATTGACAATGACCCAGAATATTAGGCGTTGGAATACTGCGATTTTAAAATGGCTCAATATAGAAAAAGAACAAATTAACAAGAAAAACCTTTCGGTGCTTCTAAAAAAAGAATACGTAAAATCGGCTGATTTCAAGCAACTTTGGGAGGCTTTGCAATCTGGACAAAGTACAGAAAGAGTTATGACAATTAGTATTGTAAACCGACCAGAAATTGAGATAAATTGTATTTTTATTCCAATTTCGGACATTAATAAAAAAACGGTACAAGTTGTAATTGTTTTCGTAAAGTTATAGACTGGTTTTTTACGAAATCTTTTGTAAAAAATGCTTAATAACATAAATACCAGACAATTGGAATATAGCAACATTCATGGCATGACTTTATCACTACTATCGTGTGGCTTCAAGTCACATCAACAACAGTGTCTCAAGTGGAAAAACTCAATGCCGACCATAAAAAACCGTATAAATATTTCCTTTCAATGTCAATTAATTTTATTAACGTAAGTTACTAATTCACAGCTTAAACGTTTCATAAAAAATGGGTCTTAGACTGGTAAGTCTATTTTAAATTTTTCAAAAGATAGTTAGTAATTTTAATATAATTTTATCCTAAATTTAAAGTGGTTTAGATTTTCTGAATCACATAATTTTAACCAATTTATTTATTTATTATGAAAAAGATTTATTTATTTATTATCGCCGGTCTCATTGCAAGTTTGTCTTACGGACAGGTGAAACTTGCCGAGGATTTTTCTAGTGGATGCCCTCCAACAGGATGGACAATTGAAGGAAGTGCGCCAAACTGGGGTGCTGCAATGTCTAGCAACGCTGGTGGAACTATGCCAGAGGGACACTTTTCGTGGTCGCCACAAATTGATGACATGACAAGACTTATTTCTCCTGTTATTGATTTAACCGGCGTAACAACTCTTTTATTCGATTTCAAACATGCTCTTGATGACTATGGCGGAGGTGCTTATTCTATTGGTATCGGAACCCGTTCGGGCAGTGGCGATTGGAATGTTGCTTGGTCTGTTGCACCTATGTCAGATATTGCGCCAACAATCGTAAGTTTTGAAATTACGACAGCAGATGTTGGAGCAGCAGATTTTCAGTTGTGTATTTTCTTTGACGGAAATTCGTACAACATGAACGACTGGTATTTTGATGATGTTCGTTTATTTGCTCCAATGAACCTTGACGCTGGACTTGTAGGAATTTCTTTATATCCATATCAAGCGCAAGGCGACCTTCCTATCGAAGCTGTTGTACAAAACGATGGACTTACGGAAATCACATCTTTCGATGTTGTTTGGTCTGTAGGTAGTGGAACAGAGTACACTACATCTGTTTCGGGTGTGAGCTTGGCAACAGGCGACATGACAGATGTAACCTGCACAGACCTATTTGCGGTAACTGCTGGCACACACAATTTGAGTGTTTCGGTAGCAAACGTAAACGGAACAACAGACGACCAGACAGAAAACAATACCAAAACTATGGATATTTATGGTGCATCACAATCTGTAACTCGTCTGCCATTCTTCGAAGAATTTACAAGCTCGACTTGTGGACCATGTACAAATTTTAACGCAAATGTTTTCACTCCGTTCTTAGGCTCTAACGAAGGCGATTTAGCTATCGTGAAATACCAAATGAGTTGGCCAACACCTGGCGACCCATACTACACAGAAGAAGGTGGAGTACGTAGGAACTATTATGCTATTAGCGCAGTTCCCGCTTTGCAAACCGACGGTGGCTCAACAGCAACAACCAATGCTGGCGTGAACGGCGCATTTACACAGTCGCAAGGCAAAGCAGCCTTTCTTGACATCCAAGCAAATCACACAATTGATGGAGATGAAATTACTGTCAACGTAACACTCAGTTCTTATGCAGACATGAACCAATTTTTTACTGCTCATGTTGTTGTCGTTGAAAATCAGACAACAGGAAACGTTGGAAACAACGGCGAAACAGAATTTCATTATGTTATGATGAAAATGTTACCAAACGCAGCAGGTACTTCTCTTGATTTAACAGCAGGCACACCATTTTCTTTTACAGAAACGGCAGACCTTTCCACAACAAACGTCGAAGAAATGAGCGACCTTTCTGTTGTTGTTTTTGTTCAATGGGACATGACTCACGAAGTTTTCCAATCCGCATGGTCTTTAGGCGAAGCTGTTGCACCAACAGTTGCCTTCACGCCAACCGATGGAGCTACCGACATTGCTCACGATTCTGAAATCACGCTATCATTCAACCAAGCAGTTCGCCTAATCGACGATAGCCCAATCACAGACCCAGCTTCTTTAATCACATTTAAAGAAACAGACGCAAGCGGAGCAGACATTGCATTTACGGCAACCATCAATGCAGCAAACACGATGATTACTGTTACTCCAACAGAATCGTTAGTTTCTGAGCAGGTGTGCTACGTAGCAATTGGCGCAACAGTAGAAAACAATGCAGATTTGGCTATCGAAGCCGTAAATGCAACATTTACGATTGAATCATACACAGGAATAGAAGATTTTGCAGCTAAATTTGACGCTCGCATTTATCCAAATCCAACATCGACAAACACTACATTGTCTTTCACTATTGAAGACCAAGAAACTGTTGCCCTCGATGTTTATGACATTACTGGTAAGATTGTTATGCAAACAGCGAAAACGCAATATTCTGCCGGTAGCCACAACTTGACTATCGACACAGAAAAAATCGAAGCCGGAATTTATTTCATAAAAATACAAATCGGTAACAATGTTGCATCACAAAAAATTAGCGTAGTACGATAATTTTTGTCAGACCAATAAAATTAAAAAGACTATCCAAAACTGGGTAGTCTTTTTTTGGTTCTTTATAAGATTGTGTGGGTAGTATAGGCTAATAATAGTTATA
>JAOZMU010000272.1 GCA_029934165.1 Bacteroidales bacterium | reverse complement strand
TTTAAGAGCGACCAACGGAAGCTCCTTAAAACCCGATTCCAAAACCGCAAACCACGAAGCAACTACAAGCGGAAAGCCCGTAGTCCGCCCTGAAAAAGATTATTTTTATTAAGTTGATATTCAAATTAATAGCTGCTACAAATTTGGCGGGCTTGGTGTTAAATCTCTTGAAATTGTCTCAAGAAACGCAAATCGTTTTCAAAAAACATACGTATGTCTTTCACGCCATAGCGCAACATTGCGGTTCTTTCTATGCCCATTCCGAAGGCAAAGCCGGTGTATTTTTTGTTGTCTATTCCATTGAGTTCGAGTACATTTGGGTCTACCATTCCGCAGCCTAAAACTTCTAGCCAGCCGGTGTATTTACAGACATTGCAACCTTTTCCGCTGCATAAAGAGCAAGACACATCCATCTCTGCCGAAGGTTCTGTGAATGGGAAATATGAAGGACGCAAACGGATTTTTGTGTTATGTCCGTAAAATTCTTTTGCAAAATAAAGCAGGGTTTGTTTCAAATCGGCAAAAGAAACATTTTCGTCAATATACAGTCCTTCAACCTGATGGAAAAAGCAATGCGAGCGTGCAGAGACAGCCTCGTTACGATAAACGCGCCCTGGCATAATAATCCTAATTGGCGGTTTTTTGTTTTCCATTGCTCTGACCTGCACCGATGAAGTGTGCGTGCGCAACAAAACATCTGAGCCATTGCCGATGAAAAAAGTGTCTTGCATATCGCGGGCAGGGTGTTCTTCGGGAAAATTCAGGGCAGAAAAAACGTGCCAATCATCTTCAATTTCTGGTCCTGTTGAGATAGTAAAGCCAAGTCGTTTGAAAATTTCGACAATTTCATTAAGAACAATCGAGAGAGGGTGCCGTGAGCCTGCATATTCGGCATTTCCGGGAAGACTCATATCTGTACTTGTGCCATCATTTTCGACATTATCAAGCCTTGTTTTAAATTCGTCAACTTGCTGTTGTGTAGTGGTTTTCAGTATATTCAACTGTTTGCCAAATTCTTTTTTCTGCTCGACAGCTACATTTTTAAACTCTTTGAAGAGTTGTGTTATTTTCCCTTTTTTGCCCAACATTTCGACACGAAATTGCTCGACTTGCTCTTTGCTTTCTGCGCTAAATTGCGATACTTCTTTTATTAATTGTTCAATTACTTCAAGCATAAAATATTGTATTAAGCACAAAGTGCTATTTATTAGGAGTTATTACGTGTTTTACTCAGGCAAATTATGACTTAAAAACGCCAGCTGTTTTTTCACTCCTATGTATAATTATTCGTTTAAGGTTTAAGACCTATTTTTTATGACGCGTCTAAGCTGTGAATTAGCAACTTATGTTAATAAAAAGCGTAAGAACTTTTGTAAGAGTACTTACTTTACAATTTCGATAGAAATTATTTTGACATCTGTTTCTGGACGGTCTCCGCGAGCAGTTGGCACAACGGCAATTTTGTCTATAACATCTATTCCTTCGATAACTTCGCCAAAAACAGTGTACTCACGGTCTAGGTGAGGAACGCCGCCTGTTGTTGTGTAGGCTTGCACTTGTTCTTCGGTGAATTTGAATTTGCCATTTTGCTTATATTCTGCTTCTACCATTTTGCGAAGTTCAGAAACATATTTGTTAAATCCAGCGCGGTCGTTAGCTTTTTGCAAAGAGTCAATTTTTGTTCTAATATGCTCATTACCGGGCTTTTGCATCATTTCCATTATCAGCTTGTCTTTTTGCTGAGAATTTATGCTTGTTTCCATTTGCGTAAGTTCTTCGGCTTTATAAACTTTACCTTGAACCACGTAAAATTGCGAGCCAGATGATTCTTTCTTAGGGTTTACTTGGTCGCCTTGTCGTGCTGCCGACAAAACTCCTTTTTTATGAAAATGGTTTGGCAAAATTTCTGCGGGAACAGTATAGCCCGGACCACCACTGCCAAGCATTTGACTGGCAGGAGCATTTTTTGATGTCGGGTCTCCTGCTTGAATCATAAAATCTTTGATTACACGATGAAATAATAAACTATCGTAAAAATTTTCTTTTACCAGTTTCACAAAATTTTCTCTGTGCAGAGGCGTGTCCTCGTAGAGTTTTATTTTCATGTCTCCCATTGTTGTTTTCACCAAAACAACAGTTCTTTTTTGTGCGTTGCAACTTCCCATTACTACATAAATTAAGATAAATAAACTTGAAATTAGTGATTTCATACATTAATATTTTTAAGGTAAAATTTCTATTTGTGTTATCCAAAAATTCGAGTGCAAGATATAAAAAAATGCACCGTCTGAATAACTACAAATCAAAAATTCACAGTTTGTTTCTTAAAATCTGATTTTCTTTGAAAAAATGGTATGGTATTATGCGTAGGCGTATAAGGTTTTTGTTACTTTTATAGTTGTTATAAACACAATGCGTCTCCGAATAGATAGTACTATGTGCTTAATTGTATAACTATTGGTGTTACTTTAATCTACACCGACAGTAATTTAAGGAGCCTTATTACTGTTAAAAAAGCGTAATATTTTTCACGCATTTATAAAAGAAGGTAAATTCGTTTGTTTTTTATGGTGCAATGTTGTAATTTAATGCTTTAATTTACAACATTAATTTTTAACATAACTTACTAATTATCAAACTTATAAACACAAAAATTATGGAAATTATTTATTTTATTCTTGTAGGTATTGCCTCTGGTTTTTTTGCTGGCTGGCTCATGAAGGGCAAGGGGGCTGGTCTGATTATCAATCTTTTACTTGGAATTGTTGGAGCTGTGATTGGTGGTTGGCTACTTGATATTTTTAACATTAGCCTCGGTAGTGGTTTTGTTGGTCAGCTGTTGACTGCAACGCTTGGAGCAGTAGCCCTTATTTTTGTTGTAAACTTGCTGCGTGGTAAAAAATAGTCAAGCGTATAATACTAACATTGAAAGTATTAGGATAAAAGCTAAAGATTTGTTTTTACGATTTTTTTATTTTTTATGTGTCAGAGTTTAGGGTATAAAAAAAGACTTCAGAATTGAAGTCTTTTTTTAATTCCTTCTAAATACCTGAATAACAAACACATAAATCTTATGTTTATTCCCAGTTGCCTGCATTATTTGTCGCTTCTGTCAGCGAACCAACTTTGACACCTTGGTAACGTTCCAATTTCTTCTGTTCGGAGTTAAGATTGATAATTTCTTGTCTATCCATTCCGTCAAGAATAATATTGTTAGATGCTTTTGCCTCAAAAACTTGAATGATAATTTTCGACCCAGTTTGAAGTTCGCCAGCACCAAGCTCAAATTTTTGTCCAACCGTATTTGGGATAATACACATCGAATCAACAGCATATGGTCGCTTGCCAAAAAGAGAATCCATAATACTCATCATGACGGTATCACGCGTAATCATATTCATTTCAACAGCTTCTTGCTCAGAAATTGAGTCTAACAATTCTTCTGGTATCGAACCAATTGCTTTGACAACAGCAAACGAATCGTGCTTAATATATTCTACCAAAGTGTCGAAATGCCCAGTGTATTTGCCATACTTCTCTTTATAAGCCATTTGCGATGTTCTGATGTCCTTTAGCCGCTCGACAACCATTCCGACTCGTCTATCTTTTTCTTTTTGAAATTTTATGGGTTTGTCGATACTTATCCAAAGAATATAGCCCAAAGCTATTATCGCGGCACCCAAAATAATTTGAATTACTATTTTCATCTTGATTAATTTAATTGATTTTTAATATTTAATTGCTTTTACAAATTTTTTTATTGTGGTAAATATATCATGTTCAAAATGTAATGCCAAAAATTTTTACAAATTTTTTCCTTGATTGCAAATTTACAAATTTTTTTAGATTAGAGATTAAATAAAACAATTTTTGTGAGAGAGTTATGAAAAAAAATAGTTCAATAAGCTCTTGTTTTAAACACATGGTGCGATTTATTGCGAAGCTATTCTTTGTTGCGAAGCAAAATTATTATTGATTTTAAATTTAAGAGCCTCAAGATAAATGCTACATCTATACTCAACAGACAAACAGCAATAAATGCAAGTAACCAATTAAATGCTAATTGTTTGGCAAGATAGCCTGCGCCGACAACAAAAAAGATAAACATTCCGACTGCCCAAATCAAACTGGAACGAATCTTGAATTTGAATATCTTTTTTGAGATAATTATCTGAGATACAGCAATAAACGTCTGTGTAGCGAGGTTTGCAACAGCAGCTCCAACTGCCTTGAATTGAGGAATTAAGATGAAATTTAATATCAGATTGAAAACTACGCCACAAAAAGCTACGATGTTTATGTATTTAAGATTTCCGTTTGCTGTCAGTAGTGTTCCGAAAATATAAGATGCTCCCATTGGGATTACGCTCAGAACGATGATACCGAAAGTGTTTGTAGATACTTGAATATGAGAATTATAAAGAGATTCAATTATTTCTCTACGAAAAAACACCGACGTTATGGCAATTGTTAATACTGGAATTATTAAAAGTAAAAAAGCGAATTTAACTAACTGATTTACAGACTCTTTTTGTTTTATCATCCTCGAAAACATTGGTAAAAGAAGCCCAGCAAAAAGATAGGCAAACATCGAAATTGCGTCTATTATCCGAAACGATTGCGCAAATATTCCGGCTTGTAGTTTTCCGTCGGGCAGAAACCGCTCTAACATGACAGAATCCATACGTAAGTAGCACAACATCAACAAACTAAGAAGAGCAAAGGGCATACTTTTTTTAAGTATTGCTATCGAAAAAGCCAAATCGAAGCGGAGACGTAAAAACTCCGATTTTACTAATACGGCAAAAAATGCTATTGCCGCAGTTATGCTGTAAGCAACGGTTTGGGCATAGACAAACCACTCAATCCTAAAAGGTGCGTCGATTATTTTACCCCATAAAATAATGCTGCAAATACCTATTAATAAAACTCTATCTGTTACCGAAATAATACTATCTGTTTTGAAAAGATGCAAACCTCCCAGATTTGAACGAAAGTATAAAACCAATGATAGAAGAATTTGATTAAGTATTAAAAACAGCAGCATATAAATTTGGCGACTTTCGTAGCCTATTACTAGAGCAAAACCAACGCATAGAATTGCATATATACCAGCAAGTAATAGTTTAAGAACTATTAAATTTGAAAAATGCTTGCTCATTAATCGACTATTCTGAGCAATATTACGATTATTGAAACTGTTTATACCTACATCGAGAATGAAATTTAGAATTATCGAAAAATTAAACAGCGAAAAGAAAAGCCCATATTCTTCTGCTCCAACCATGTTCTGAACCGTTCTGTCTATTCCAAAAATCCAAAATGGCTTGACTAATAGGTTTAAAAAGATGAGTAATGCTAAATTTGTAAAAAATTTTTTATTCATTCTTTGCAATAATTGTACAACATAATTAGTGCCTCTAAGAAAACACCATTTTTTTCGATAAGCTAAAACATTT
>JAOZMU010000271.1 GCA_029934165.1 Bacteroidales bacterium | reverse complement strand
TAATAATTTTGCTTACGCCTGATTTAGTTTTAGTTAGGAATTTTAATGGCTTACCTTATTAAATTCATTTTACTTAGAAAATTTTTTGTTAAATATTTTTCGTATCTAATTGTTAATTAGCGATTTATTAATATCGCAAACCAGTAAGTTAACGACATGCAAATTTTAGCATATTGCTATTCAGTACTTTATTAACTATCTTGAAAAAATTGTTAATTAACATAAAATATAATTGTATGTCATACCATGGAAAAATTCTAAGAGTAAATCTGGCTACAAAGGAATTTCAGTCTGAAGAACTCTCAAAAGACCTTGCAAAAAAATTTATTGGTGGACGTGGTCTGGGCACCAAAATATTTACCGATGAGGTAGATGCAAAAGTTGATGCCTTTTCACCCGAAAATAAACTAATTTTTGCCACAGGTGCGCTAACCTCGACAACCGCTCCAACAGGCGGAAGATATATGGTAATAACCAAATCGCCTCTAACTCACACTATTGCATCAAGTAATTCGGGTGGTTTTTTTGGTGCAAAACTAAAAAGCACAGGAATTGATGTTCTTATTTTTGAAGGAAAAGCTGAAACTCCAAGCTATCTTTACATTGATGAAAATACCGTTGAGCTTCGCGATGCTACTCATTTGTGGGGAAAAGATGCCCATGAAACTACCGACATTCTAATGGCAGAAGTTGGCGAAAAAACAGCAAAAGTAACATGTATTGGTCAAGCTGGTGAAAATTTATCGCTCATTTCATCAATAATGAACGACAAAAACCGTGCTGCTGGACGTTCGGGAGTTGGTGCTGTCATGGGAAGCAAAAACCTGAAAGCTATTATCGCTTCAGGAAAACACAAAACATTAATTGATGATAAAGAGGCATTTAAGGCAGCCGTCAAAGATAAACTTAAACTCTTAAAAGAAAACGGAGTAACAGGCGAAGGATTGCCAACATTTGGGACGAAAGTTCTTGACAATATTATTAATTCGAGTGGATTATACCCGACACGAAATTTCCAAAAAGCACAATTCGACAAAACTGACGAAATCAGTGGTGAAGCACTTATCGAAAAAGGATATTTGATAAAAGGAATAGCTTGCTATGCTTGCCCGATAGCCTGCGGGCGTTTGGTTGAACTACCACAAGGCAAAAAAGGCGAAGGACCTGAATATGAGCCAGGTTGGGCTTTTGGAGCATTGTGCGAAATCAGCGACCTAAACACGATAGCGCAAGCTAATTTTATGTGTAATGAACTAGGCTTAGACCCTATTTCTGTTGGAGTTACACTTGCTGCGGCAATGGAATTATACGAACGTGGCTACATAAAAAAAGAGGAATTTGAAAAAGGTCCTGAGCTGAAATTCGGAAATTCGGAATCGTTACTTTATTACATCAAAAAAATTGCTCATGGCGAAGGAATAGGTAAAAAACTAGCACTTGGTTCGTACCGTTTTGCCGAAAGCTACGGACACCCAGAGTTTTCTATGACCGTAAAAAAACAAGAAATTCCAGCTTACGACCCACGTGGTGTTCAAGGACAAGGTTTGGCGTATGCTACCAGCAACAGAGGCGGTTGTCACGTGCGTGCATATCTAATTTCACCTGAGATACTTGGCACACCAGAAAAATTAGACCCACAAGAATTAAATGGCAAACCAGAATGGGTGAAAGCATTTCAGGATTTAACTGCCGTTATTGATTCTGCTGGTTTATGCTTATTTACATCGTTTGCGCTTGGCGCACAGGATTATGCCGACCTACTGAACAAAGCAACAGGTTTCAATTACACCGTCGATGAAATGATGCTTACAGGCGAAAGAATTTGGAACTTGGAGCGAATTTTCAACCTGAATGCTGGTCTCACAAAAGATGATGACACATTGCCAAAACGGCTCTTGGAAGTGCCAATTCCAGATGGACCAAACAAAGGTAATGTACATCGTTTAAGCGAGTTACTGCCAGATTATTATAAACTTAGAGGTTGGTCTGAAGAAGGAACTCCAACAGACGACAAATTGAAAGAATTAGGTTTATAAACATTTAAGTTTAATATCAATTTTGAGAAGTAGCTTAACGGCTGCTTCTCAATTTCATGTTTTATAACTATCTCAAAATGAGTATTACAGTTAAAATATTTGCAACATTACGATTAAAATTCGGCATTTCGGAACTTTCAATTGAAACAGAGCAAGAAATAAATATGATACAGCTTCTTGAGTTAGTAGAAACGAAAATTGGAGCAGAAATAATACCAGAACTAATTGAAAATGATGAAATTATGGTCGGCACAATTTTGTTAATTGATGGTAAAAATGTACTTCACGCCCAGCATCTTAAAACGATAATACCAGATAATTGCGTAGTTTCCATTTTTCCGCCTGTTGGTGGTGGTTAGTACTGAACTTGTTTAGACAAATATTGAATAAACCAATGTATATCTATGGAAATTAGTTAATTAAGGTCTAAGACCTATTTTTTATGAAACGTTTAAGCTGTGAATTAACAACTTAGGTTAATAAAAAGCGTAAGAACTTTTGTAAGAGTACTTAATTATAGAATTTGAATTTATGTTTGATAAAAAATATGGAATTATATTCACGGCATAGCAGTTTGTTAGGAGATTTACAGTTCGATAAAATACAGAAATCCAGTGTTTTAGTCGCAGGAGCAGGCGGATTAGGAAGCACAGTTTTGAATCTTCTTGCGCGTATTGGCGTAGGGAAAATACATTTTTACGAATACGCAGAATTGGACTTGCCGGATATAAATAGACAAATTCTTTACACATCTGATGATGTTGGTAACATGAAATGTCCTACTGCAATTGACGCATTGAAAAAAATAAATCCCCGTGTAGAAATAATTGGTCATTGCGAAAAAATAACAAAATCAACAATAATTCCATCAGGTATAGATTTAGTTTTCGATTGTCTCGATAATTTTACATCTCGATATATATTAGATGATTTACTATACTGCAACAAAATACCAATGATACACGCAGGTGTTAGTCAGTATTTTGGTCAATTAACAACAATAATTCCAAATGTTACAAAAAATTTTCATGAGACAATTACTGTCGATGCCGTTAAATTTGACGCGAAAATAACTAAGCAAATCTTCCCACCAATTGTAACTTGCGTTGCATCAATCCAAACAAACGAGGGCATAAAATACTTAACCGGAAATAAAGATAACTTACTAACCAGTAAAATTCTTTTGGTAGATTTATGGTCAAATTCTTTTGATATAATACAATTATAGTAACGAAAATATACTTGTTGTTAGTATTTTTTGCATAAAGTAATAATTAAAGTTGTAGTATTTTCTTTCCCATAAATTTTCTTGACCTTACTTTCAATATTCACATCAATAGTTGATTTAAGACTAATTAGTTTATCCACAGTTGCTTCAAAGGTTTTAAGCACTTCCAAATTTGAATCCATATTTTGGAGTACTTCAGAAATAAAATCTACAAAACACAAATAGTGCGATGATGGATTTTGTATTTGTAAATGTTTGAATATTAGGTGTTTCTCCTCAAATCCTTTTGCATCAAGTTTTCCGCTATAAATTTCAAATACCAAATTATCTGTAATTATAACTTTATCTAATTCATTTTCAAGGCTTGAAATATCATGGTTTGAAAACTCGGTTGCCAAAAAACCTATTTTTTCAGTGATTCTCTCTCGTATCATGCCGTAATTTTTTTAAGTCCGTAGTAAATATATTATTTATTTTGCCTTAAAAGAACAACCTTTCAAAGCATTTTGCAAAAATAAGCAAATAAAATACACAATAAATATATAATGTTATTTATTAAAAAAATATTCTGTTGATATTCAAGTAAATAACAACAAAAAAAGGTGTCGATTATATTTACGCACCTACTTAAAAAGACTTGTATAAATTTTGTACAAAAAGAATGACATTCTTCTTAATGATTGTTAATTACTTGATTGATATTGTATTAAGTACTCTTGACTATAAAAAAACGATAACTTTCCTAATGCGTTATACTGATGATATCGCCTTATATTAAACAAGTTTCTATTAACGTTAATTAGATTGATGTAATTGATTTTTCAATACAATTAATGGTTTTCATCACTATCTGCCGATACAGACACAGTATTAGTAATCAATAGTTTAAGATGTGCAAAAAATATTACTAAACGTGTCAAAATGGACTCGGGAAGCCGCCAACAGGTTTTTATCCAAAATCGTAATATTTCTCTACGAAAGTAATTTTTCCGAAAAAAATGCTTTTTGTTGTTAAGTATTAATAAAAATATCAGCCATTTTGCAATTTTTTTTGCCTCTGATATTGTCTCGGCAGGCACGTTTTTTTTTAGGCTTATGTGTGTTTTTATATTAGTGTTGTCGGTTTTTATGCCGTATAAAATAAATAGCCATTCATAGAAGCGTATTTCATATTCTGCGATATTTAATTTTTCATTATTCATAGCACTTTCTGAGTGAATTCTATAACTTACGAGCTTTTCGGACATGTTGCCAACTCGACTTGTTAGCATTATTCGCGTAATAAATTCATAATCTTCGCAAATATCAAATCCAGTAGTGTATCGCAAATTACCTACCTTTTCTTTATCATAAACTATTGCAGAATTAATAAAATAATTTCTAAAAAACATAATAGTTGGAATAGCGTTGTGAGAAGCGTTCAATTTCATACCTTTTCCAATTGTACAACCTTGGCTATCAATTAATTTTGCCGAACAGCCTATTAATGAGTACGTTGGGTTGTTTTTCAGAAAAGCAATTTGTAGCTCAAACTTATTTGGCGAGGCAATATCATCGGCATCAAACATGGCTATAAATTTTCCTTGAGCCATCTGCAACCCTCTATTACGAGTAAACACTACGCCTTTATTTGCAGAATTTCGACAAACAACCAATCTGCTGTCAATTATACTACGCACAATATCAAGACTTTTGTCTGTCGAACCATCATCAATAATTATAAGCTCAAAATCCATATATGTCTGTGATAATAAGCTACTTATAGCTTCAAACACATATTTTTCGGCATTGTAAACTGCCATAATAATTGATAATTCGGAGATGTGTTTTTTTGGCGGTATATTGGTGTTATTACTTAGCATACAATTTTTTAAGTGAATGTTTGTAAGCAATCGACACCTTTACGAATGGCATCAACTTGAACATCTGCGTACTTTCCTAATAAATAGCATTATGTACCTGCCTGCCTGAAAATTTACGTATTCTACCGTGTTTTTGTTGAAATTCCAGTTTCTTGATTATCACCAAATTATAATGTAAATCAAGGTTTATTCATAAAAATCAATTTCCATTGAAAAAAAAGCGTTATGCGTATTTTTGCGGTTAAAAATAACAATCAAAATTTTTAGGGCGGCTCAAGGGCTTTCCGCTTGTAGTTGCCTCGTGCCTTGCGTTTTTGGCAATGTCAGCGCAGG
>JAOZMU010000270.1 GCA_029934165.1 Bacteroidales bacterium | reverse complement strand
AAATCAGGCGTAAGCAAAATTATCAATTATCAATTATTAATTTTCCATTACTAACTCTCTCCAAAATTAATTATTTGTTTGGAACAAATGAAAATATTTATTGATTATAACGGATTTATTTTTTTATTTTTGTCCAAAGTCTAAAAATCAAACAAGTTTTTATTACGGTACAAAAATAACATTGCAAAAGCCAGCCGTCATAAAAACTTTTTATAAACAAACACTGTTCGGAGCGTTGTAAAAACCTCATAAAGTCTTTATTATCATAATATTGTAGTGTATTATTCTTAAAATAAAAATAAAAAGGTTGTCGTTGGTATTTTTGAAACTGCATTTTTTTTGAAAAAGTTGGACTATCAATAAACAAAAAGCATGAAATTTTTGGCGCTAATTATTACCTTAAATCCGCAAGTCTTTTTATAAGTAATTGAATTTCAATGATTAAAATCTATTTTACTTCACTTGTTTAGGTGAAACAAAATAGATACAAATACTTAAAAATAAAAGGATTACAAAAAGACCTTCGGATTTAAGGTATTACTAAATATTCTTACAAAAGTTCTTACGCTTTTTATTAACCTAAGTTGTTAATTCACAGCTTAAACGTTTCATAAAAAATAGGTCTAAGACATTACTTAATATTTGGGGTTGTATCGGGCTTATTTTTAGGCTGAAAAACAACATAAAAAGTGTCGTTTATTTTCACAAACAGTATTATACAAACGCTCTTTCACACCAACGAGGTTGGATAAAATTTATTTACAATAATTTCTCTGAAAATCAGGATTGATGTTACTTATAAAGACTTGTCAATAAGGTACTTAATCTTGGTTTTAACTAATTTTCATTAAATAATGAAAATTGTTGCGAGCATGATTTTTCTCATGCCTCGAACAAAATCATTACAATTATTATCATATTTATCAGGATTAAGTTGAAAGCTAATTTTTCAACTAATTGATATTGATTTATATGACAAACTTTCAACATTTTACAAATTTAAAGAACACATGAAAGAAGATTCTAAAGATTTAGTTGCTCAAACAACTGAAAAGGAAGATTTTAACACTGGCAAAACCGAGAATGTCGAGTCAAAAGATGTTCTGGAAACTACTGAGGTTAAGGACGACAAAACCTCTACGCAATCCGAAGTAAAGACTGAGTCTGCCGCCGATAGGATTTTACGCGAATACGCTAGACGTAAGCAGGAAATCGAAGAGTCGAAGCAAAGTTTAATTTCGCAAAAAGCCGTACTAAAAAAGGTATCTGCTCCAAAAGAGGACGTGAAACCAACAAAAGAAGTGGAAGTTGCAACGGACGAAACTACTGAAAACAGTACTGAATTGCCTAAAAAAGATGTTACAGAAAGAGTAGATTTAGTTACGGACAAAATCACGGAAACTGTTGACGAAACTACTGAAAACAGTACTGAATTGCCTAAAAAAGATGTTACAGAAAGTGCAGATTTAATTACGGACAAAATCACGGAAACTGTTGACGAAACTTCGAGCGATGCGACCCAGGAAGAAGTAGCCGAAGACGATGTAAAAGAGCCGAAACCAACAACCGATTACACTACTTTTTCGCGCAGCGAGTTAGTCGATAAACTAACGGAACTTGTTGAAAATGAGCCGGTACAAAAAATTCGTTCTGATGTCGAAAATATTAAGACAAATTTTTACAAGCAGTTGAACGTTGAAGTAAAGGAAAAAAAGCGTCAATTTGTTGAGGCTCAGAAAGACAACGACGTTATTGAGGCGTATGTGCCAGAACCAGATGAACTGGAGCAAAAAGTTAAGGAGGTTATCAAAAATTTTCGTGCAAAGCGGGTCGAGTTGAACAACAGCATTGAGCGCGATAAACAGACAAATCTCCAGAGAAAATACGAGGTAATTGAGAAAATCAAAGCGTTAGTAAACAATAAAGAGTCTATCAATGAGACTTTTAGCATGTTCCATAAACTTCAGGAACAGTGGCGCGAGCTTGGTTTAGTGCCACAAACAGAGCTTAAAAATCTGTGGGAAAATTATCATCATCATGTTGAGAAATTTTACGATTTCATAAAAATAAATAAAGAGCTTCGGGACTTGGATTTGAAAAAAAATCTCGAAGAGAAAATTATACTTTGCGAAAAAGCCGAAGAGCTTCTTTTGGAATCTTCTATCGTGAAGGCTTTTAAAACATTGCAACATTATCATGAGCAATGGCGCGAAATTGGTCCTGTGCCACGCGAAAAAAAAGACGAAATATGGGAACGTTTTAAGCTGACTACTAGTAAGATAAACAAAACCCATCAAGATTATTTCGAGAAACTTAAAGACGAGCGCGAAAACAACCTAAAAGCAAAAACTCTGCTTTGCGAAAAAGCCGAAGAGATTGCCTCTGAAGAGATTGACGAACATAAAGGTTGGGAAGAAAAATCTAAAGAGCTTATTGAGTTGCAAAAAGTCTGGAAATTAATTGGCTATGTTCCTCATAAATTTAACAATGAAATTTATCAACGGTTTCGAGCAGCTTGCGATAAATTCTTTGTAAAAAAACGCGATTTTTACACAAAAATAAAAGATGTACAAACGAATAACCTTCAGGAAAAAACCGAATTATGTATCCAAGCTGAGGGTTTGAAGGAAAGTACTGAGTGGAAAAAAACTTCTGATGAGTTCATAAGTTTGCAAAAACATTGGAAAACGATTGGTCCTGTTCCGCGTAAATATTCAGACAGTATCTGGAAGCGTTTCCGTGCAGCTTGTGGCTACTTTTTCGATAAGAAAAAAGAATATTATTCGACAATTAACGAAACTCAAAACGAAAACCTTCGATTAAAAAACGAAGTTATCGAAAAAATTAAGAACTTTGAGTTTGGCGAAATAAATGCTGATAATATGAAGATGCTCAAGCAGTTTCAAAAAGAATGGACAGAGATTGGGCATGTGCCGTTTGAGCAAAAAGATAAAATCCAGAAAGAATATCGCAAAGTGATAAACAAGCGATTTGAAGGTTTTGATTTGAACGAGGTTCGTAACAGCGAGATGGATTTCAAAAGCAAGATGCAAAATATCCAGCAGTCTGGCAAGGTGAAAGGAAAATTCAGAGCAGAGCGCGAAAAGATTCAAATAAAATTGAGCAAAGTAGAAAACGATATTACTTTATGGGAAAATAATATTGGTTTCTTTGCCAAATCTAAAAATGCCGAGTCGATGATTCGAGATATGCACCGAAAAATTGACGATGCGAAAGATTTAGCAAAATCACTTAAAGATAAGCTAAAAATGATGGATAAAATGGAAACCGAAACGCAAGCCTAAAAATAAGAGCTTGTAATTTCTGTTTATAAATTCTTACAAAAGACGTGGTTGATTATTCGACCTCGTCTTTTTATTTATGCCACTATCATCGCAGGATAAAAATTGAATCATTCCGAGACATTGCTCTACGATAGTGTTTTATAGCAAATGAATCTACCAATAACTATCAGGATTTGTTCATAAAAAATCAATTCACATTGAAAAGAAATATTCTTATGGTTACCATTTAATCTTGTCATATTCAACCAAATATGATGAAATTTCTGTATGCTCTTTTATAGTTTCTGAAATTCCGGCTTTTTTTAGATTTAAACTTTTCGGCATAGCATGCAAGTTGTTCTTTTCCTGTTTCAAAACGTTTTACACCTGAATATATGATAGTCATAAACAAGTGATGCTATCTATTCGACACAAAATTTATTATTTTAAAACAGGTAGATTATCAAGTAGTTAGACACAAAAAGTAGAAATGATTTTTAGAACAGCATTAGTTGTTTAGTGCTACAAAAAATTTCAAGGTAGTTTTAAAAAGATTATTTTGGCAGGAATAAATTTCAGCTCTAAAAAAAAAGAAATATAGATGAAATAAAAATCGCCCTGCTTAACTTCTGACATTCATACACTTGCAGTTACTTTTTTAAATTAATTTAAAAAAATTGCACCGAATATTTGCATTTATGAAAAAAAAGCCGTTCCTTTGCATCGCAATTCTGAAACAAATGGCCCGTTCGTCTAGGGGTTAGGACGCCAGATTTTCATTCTGGTAACACGGGTTCGATTCCCGTACGGGCTACTATTAAAGACTTCACTGAAAAGTGAGGTCTTTTTTTATGCCCAATATTTTGGCTTCTGTCCGCAAAAACACGCAGAAATAATTTTTCCTTAGGGCTTTATTTTGCAATTAAATTATTTTGCACATAGTTTTTTATTCAAAATCACAACCGTTTAAATTACAGGTGTTTTCGCAACGTAAAATTAAAACGAAACTTTTTTCAAGTATGGGTGAAATTCGCCTTTGCGCCCGATAGACAGCGAATTTCTGATTTGAAACACTGTTTGTAATGCTGGCATGGCATCGTGGATACCAAAACCACAACCATTCAATACGTTAGCATAACTCTTGTGATGCAAATCTGTGAACCCATCACTAAACTCAAGTTCTTTTCCATCGACACAGATAGACCTAAAAGTGCGCTGATTCTTCTCTTTGCAATCTGTCGGTAAGTCGTTGGCATCTAAGCTCAGAAACCATCTTACATTTGCATTTTTCAAGGCGAGGAAGCCCGCAGATTTATCCGGCGCAGCATGATGAACAATGTTTGCACCAGCATCACCAAAAATCCAGAGTAGCATATCGAAAAAATGAATGCCAATGTTTGTTGCTATGCCTCCAGATTTTTCGGAATTTCCCTTCCAACTTATATCATACCAATTTCCGCGCGAAGTAATGTAAGTCAAATCGACATCGTGGACACGTTTATTGGAGTCGCTGTCAATAGCGTTTTTAAGTGCAATTATTGTGTCGTGCAGGCGTAATTGCAAGATAGTATGAATTTGTCTATTGGTTTCTTTTTCAATCTGTTGTAGTGCTTTTGCGTTCCATGGATTTAGCACTAATGGTTTTTCGCAAATAACATCAGCGTTGTTTCGTAGCCCAAACCGAATATGTGCATCGTGCAAATAATTTGGTGTGCAGATACTCACAAAATCAATTGGTTGACCTTCGCGTCTTAGTTTATCAATGTGGCGGTCGAAACGCTCGTACTCGACAAAAAAACTCGATTTCGGAAAATAGCTATCCAAAATCCCAACACTGTCGTTTTTGTCCAGACTAGCAACCAGCTGATTGTTAGTACTTTTAATGGCAGATAGATGTCTTTTGGCAACGTAACCTCCGACACCGATTAATGCAAATTTTTTCACTCGCAATACTTTTGTTTTCACACGCAATACTTTTGTTTTCAGATACAAATTTAATATTAAAAATCATGGTTTCAAAAGAAGTCAGGCTCATGTTGGCAACAAACGGTAATAATTTTGTGATGAGGTAAGCAAAGATAATCGACACTTTTCTTGTTGTTATTTGCCGGACAAAGTTTGTACATAAAAAAATATTTTTTTGGGCGGCTTATCGGGCTTTTCGCTTGTAGTTGCCTCGTGGCTTGCGTTTTTGGCAA
>JAOZMU010000269.1 GCA_029934165.1 Bacteroidales bacterium | reverse complement strand
GGAAGCTCCTGCTCCGACATTGCCAAAAACGCAAGCCACGAGGCAACTACAAGCGGAAAGCCCGAAGCCGCCCATAAAAAAACTATAAGAATATTTCTTTTCGATGTGAATTGATTTTTTTTGTCCAAAGTCTAATAAGGAAAATACCTCAAAACTATATTTTGCACAAATATCATTCTTTTTTTAGAACGAAACTGCAACCATGATAAAACCAAAATATTTTCATATAAAAATAGGTATTTTCAATTAAGAATCATACAAATTTTAATCTCCAGAAAGTTATCTGCTATTCGGCTGAAAAACAGCGACAAACAGCAAATTGTGGTAAAGACTAATTTGATATTTATTCAAATCAGTTTTTTTTTAGACGGCGCATAAATCAAAAGTCGAAAATTTCAACTATTTAGAATTACATAAAAATATGTTTTAACGGTTTAAAAGTAAACTAATTACAAAAATAATGACTGACAAACAAAATTAAGGCAATGACGGAATTGTGAAAAAAGCATAAAAAAAAGCAAAACCCGATTTCCGAGTTTTGCTTTTTCTGAGTTATGTTAAGAAATAACGACTTGTCTAAAAATTAATTAGTGTTATACCGACAGAAAACGGAAATACCTCTGGTCCTTTGTCCTCCTCAAAGAGAGGCACAAGAGAATAATTAGCAAAAAAGCGTAATGCACCATATCCAACACGTGCGGTTAAACCGTAACGCCATTGCGCAAGTTTATAGTCGCCTCTGGTAACTGTTTCGTGGCTGTATCCATCTCTTTCATATTCTTGTTTTACCTTAGACCATAATCTAACACCACCAACAATTCCGCCACCCAAATAAAATCTGCGTCCGCGTTTTCCGGCAGGAATCTGAAATTCAAATAAAAGCGGCACTGTCAAATAAGTTGTATGTAGCTTGTTTGTAGTGAAATCAATATCTTGAGATTCCAGACCAGCAATATTACCATCGGCATCTTCGTGCAAAGTTATGTTTTGCTTAAAATTATAGTTATTCCACTCCAAGCCCATTCCTGTTGTGAAACCAGCATAGGATTTGAATACCGGAATATTAATCTCGATGAAATTAAGCGCGAAAGCCCAAGAGCTGGTTTTTAGCTCCAAATATTTGCCGTCGTCTGGCAATTCGGTCTCAAAATCCTTACTCATCAACATATTAAGCCCAAGCTCGAAACCAGCCCAATGTCCACGAAATTTATCTTTACGTGTCCACGGCAAGTCGTCCCAATCCCAGTCAAAATCGTCCCAATCCCAGCAGAAGTCATCATCGTCCAAATCGCCACAGCTATTTTTTCTTGAGCCGGAATGTTTTTCATCTGCCATCGAGTCAATTTTTTTGTCAATTGTCGAAATATCAGCTTCAATCGCAGCAAGGTCTGCCTTTGCATTTGTAAGAAGAGTTTCTGTTTTTGTTAGTTCTTCGCCGGTTTCCGTTTCCGTCAATTTTAGGAGCGTCAAGATAGAATCTTGCAACATCGCATTTTCAAGCTCAAGTTCAAGTTTTGCATCTTGGAGTTTATGGGTATTTTCCTCAATATCATCATCGTTCTCGGAAATTACGATGGTTAAATTACCAAAATGATATGTCGTAGAATCACTTTGTGCTATCGTGCTATTTGTCCAAATAAAAATTGCAGCCAAAAGCGCAAATGTGCTTTTAAAAAAAAATGAATTTTTCATAATTTCAAGTTTAAGGTTAAAAATATTGTTTTGAAGCTATGACGATTGATGTGTCAGTTTTGTTACAAAAAAAAAGATGAAAATTTATTTATTATTTAATATGCTGATTATTAAGGTGTTTAGAACAAATTTTAAAAATAAATAAAAATATTTAGTACTATGTGATGCAAAGTACTAAATGTTTTACATATCTTTGCGTTACATAATTAAAGGTAATGGATAGTATTCTTGAATTTATTTTTGATTAACATTTCTTGAATGTAGTAAATAAGTTGTTGCATAAAAATAATTAACACTTTTTTGTTATTATTTATTTGAGTATCATTACATTATGCCTCTTAAACTGTTTTCTCGTAAATTCAATTTATATCATAATACGATTATTATAATAATTAGTTAGTTTATTTACCGTATGTCGATACCGACTCGGTATAAAACCTAAATTCTTACGGACATGAAAACAAACAACAAATACATTGTAGCCATACTATCATTATTTATTTCAATGATGACGCTACTTATGGTTTCGGGGTGTAGTCATACCCAAATGGACACTTTTCGTGCCGACAAAAAATCTTGCATAATCGACACTAAAACAGATGATAACGACAGAAATGAGGCGTTAATCTCAAAAAATAAAGAAGAGCTGAATCAAGAAATTGATACTTGGAAATAATTAATGGATAAGAGCCTGTACTTTTTTATATTGAGATAATGATTTACGATTATGCTGAAAATCAGCAACAAACAGCAAAAAATGGTATAGATTAATTTGCTCTTTATTCTAATAATAAGGTCTAAGACCTATTTTTTATGACGCGTCTAAGCCGTGAATTAGCAACTTATGTTAATAAAAAGCGTAAGAACTTTTGTATGAGTACTTAAAAGACTACTTGCGCCTTGTTATCTTGCGCTATACCGATGTTAGCGAACGTCCAGAAATCTTGGAAGACATCGAAAGTAGGATTGGCGAGTTGCTACAAAACCGCCTCGGCAAAAGGCAAGTTGTTGTTTTCGGCAGACGTGCATTTTGCAGTCGGACAAATTGGTAATCCCGATGATTTTGAGGAATTTACAGATAGTACTAACCCTAAAAACAAACGACCTATGAAAAAAACGAAGAGATTATATCGAGACAACAAAAACCGAATTTTAGGCGGTGTGTGTGGTGGACTGGGCGCGTATTTAAACATAGACCCCGTTTTAATACGTGTCGCATTTGTTATTTCAGTTGCCTTTCTTGGTACAGGTACGCTCGTCTATATCATTCTATGGGCAATAATTCCACCAGCACAAACATCTGCACAACGCCTCGAAATGAGCGGAAAAGAGGTTAACCTTGATAATATCGAAGATGTTATAAATCAGGAGTTTAACAAGAAAAAACGGTAGTTTTTGCGAGAGCGCATAAATACGAATAAAACAACCAATATAACGGTATTTTATTTAAACACAAAACTTTACGCAACAGGAAAAGTAAATTTCCATAGTCGTATAAAAAATTAAATATATGAAAATTGAAAATGTAAAAGCACAAATGCGAAAAGGTGTTTTAGAGTATTGCATATTGACTATACTTTCTAAAGCAGATTCGTATGCATCGGATATTATAAATACGCTAAAAAAATCGCAGCTAATTGTCGTCGAAGGCACTCTATATCCGCTACTTACACGACAAAAAAACGCTGGTTTATTGAGCTATCGTTGGGAGGAGTCGCAGCAAGGACCACCACGAAAATACTACAAACTTACGCAAAAAGGCGAAGAAATACTATCGGAGTTGGATACCTCTTGGAACGATTTGGTTACTTCTGTCGATTCTGTTCGTGGGGTTTTACCGCAAATAGCCGGCAATTCTGCACAGTAGTTAATTGAATTGTTATGCAAGTTACTCACAGATAAATACAAATAAATCTGTGGAATTATTTACAGCCTATTAAAATTACATATTCTTATGAAAAAAACAGTTAGAGTAAATATAAATGGTATTGTTTTCAATATTGATGATGATGCCTATTCAATGCTGAGAGATTATCTTGATGCAATTCATAGCAAATTTTTGGACGAAGAGGAAGGCACAGAAATTATTGCGGACATTGAGGCGCGTATTGCGGAGTTGTTTCAGCAAGATTTAACAGATAGTAATCAGGTTATTACAACGATTGAGGTTGATGGTGTTATTGCAATTTTGGGCAGACCAGAAGATTTCGACGATGTAGAATCAAACTATGAAGAGGAGACGAAACCAGAGCAAAAAACAACGCGTCGTCGGTGTATTTTTCGCGACCCTGACAACCGAATGATTGGTGGTGTGAGCAGCGGCATTGGCAGTTATTTTGGTATCGACCCGATTATTGTGCGAGCAGCATTTGTTTTGGGAGCAGCATTTTTTGGCACAACAATTTTTCTTTATTTTCTTTTCTGGATAGCTATTCCGGAGGCGAAAAACTCGGCTCAAAAACTTGAGATGAAGGGCGAGCCTGTAAACTTGTCTAACATAGAAAAGACTATCAAAGAGGAACTTAACACAGTGAAACAAAATTTTGATAAGTTCCGAGCCGAAAAACAATACAGAGGAATACGACACAGAATAAGCCAGATAATAAGTTTTTTTTTAAACGCCCTGACAAAGTTTCTAAAAGGAATCGTTAAGTTTTTTGGCGTAATATTTCTTTTTGTTGGCATTGTTGCTTTGGCAGGGATTATTGGGACTTTATTCTTTTCTAGTAGTATATTTTCGCCAATATCATGGACAGGTAATGAGCTTTATATCTACGAATCACTAAAAATGTTTTCGTCAACATATTCTACGATGGGGCTTATTGGCATTTTTCTGTTGGTTACAATTCCTATTCTTGGATTGATTTACATTTCGTTGAAAATGATTTTCAAAATCCGAACCAAAAATAAACTTATTTCGCTAATTGGCATTGGTTTGTGGGTTGTTGGACTTATTTTTTCTGCAATTTTTGGACTTAGCATAGCAAAAAATTTTCAGGAAGAATCTGATGACAAAAAAACATACGAAATTCAGGCGTTTCAGTCTGATACTCTGTATCTTGAAACAACAACAACAAAAATAAAACATCGTTTTTTCAGGTCGAAAACTTTTGCAATGGCAAAAAATAACAAAAATGAAATTGAGTTATATATATCGCCAAGAATACGCATATCGCAAAGCAAAAACGACAAAATGGAAATTAGTGTTCGTACAACGGCGCATGGTGCAACCGAAGAAAAAGCCAACAAGTTTGCATCAAATGTTAGGTACGATTGGAGTCAAGTAGATTCTTTGTTAAGTGTTAATGCCTATTATGGAATCCCAAAAAATCAGCCGTGGACTCCTATGGAAATCACAATTGAGATTAAAATTCCTGTTGGAAAATCTATTTATTTCGGTAAAAAACTAAAATATCTTCTTTGGGATGTCGATAATATCCAAGATATTTGGGACAGGCGTATGGTGCAAAAAATGTGGATAATGACACCAAGTGGGCTTTGTTTGACTGATGAATACGTAAAAAACCCCGAAAAATATAATATGCCTAAGAGTTTTGTCGAGAAAGAAACAGACCCGAAAGATTTGCAAAAGCTGGATGAACTCGAAGAGGTGCTTGATAGCTTGTAGAAAACAAAACCCTGAATATTAACTGCATAATATTCAGGGTTTTAAATTATTTATCGTCTTTTAAGCTGTGAATTAATAACTTAGGTTAATAAAAAGCGTAAGAACTTTTGTAAGAGTACTTATTAGCAACAAGTTCGTTGATTTGATTGAGTATAGAAAATATGATAGCTTTAAG
>JAOZMU010000268.1 GCA_029934165.1 Bacteroidales bacterium | reverse complement strand
CGAAATAAACAAAAAACAAATGGAAGAAAAACTTGAAAAAGAACTTAAAGTAAGTGAAGAAAAAGATAAAGCTTTGGGAGAAAAAGACAAAGCATTGGGTGAACATCAAAAAATTATCTTCCAATTTGCCAAGACATTAAAAAATAATGGCGAAACAATAGCCGAAATACAAAAACAAACAAATTTATCAAAAGAAGAGATAGAAAGATTATAATCTTCTTATTCACCAAATATACTGGTTTCACAAGCAATATGGATACTTAAAGTTTAAATAATAATTTACAAAATAGTTATAAGTCTGGAATTAAGAATAAAAAATTAAAGATGATTAGAACGAAATTAATTATTAATTCGGTTTTTCTGTTGATGTTTTTTTCTGGCATACTGCTCGAAAAATCCATAGCACAAGAAAACAATAGCCGAAGCACCAAAAACAATCCGAATACAATTGTCGAGGAGGGTGGATTTTATTCCATGGGAGATGATTTTGATTTTGAACTTTCCAAAAACCTTGATATTTATCACACTCTTTTTCGGGAGTTGAATTTGCATTATGTCGATGAACTCGACCCTGGCAAAATGATACGTGTCAGCATGGAAAAAATGCTGCAACAGCTCGATCCTTATACAATATATATACCCGAATCTCGAATCGAAGATTATCGTGCGTCCACAACTGGGCAATATGCGGGCATTGGTGCGCTTGTCAATACGCGCGACACCACCGTTGTTATTGTCGATCCGTACAAAAATTATCCCGCACATCGGGCAGGACTAAAAGCTGGCGATGAGGTGATTTCTATTGATGGCAAAATAGTTGGCGGGTTAAAATCTGAGGATATTAGTCATCTTCTAAAAGGACAACCAGGTACAGAATTGGAGATTGTGATAAGACGAAAAGGAGAGCCAAATAATTTGACAAAAACCGTTATAAGAGAGCAAATTAAGATAAAAAACGTTCCTTATTTCGGAATGCTGAATAAAGAAATTGGGTATATTATACTTTCTGGTTTTACCAACGATGCCAGTGGCGAGGTACGTCGGGCTATGTCCGAATTGGTTGAAAATCAAGATGCTAAATCCATAGTTCTTGATTTGCGCGGAAATCCGGGCGGGTTGCTTATTGAGGCGGTTCACATTGTTAATCTTTTTGTGCCACGAGGACAGGAAATTGTCAGCACACGAGGCAAGGTGGAGATGAGCAATATTATTTTCAAAACACGCAACGAGGCTGTCGATGTCGATATTCCGCTTGCCGTAATTGTCAATAGTGGCTCGGCTTCGGCTGCCGAAATAGTTTCTGGTGCAATCCAGGATTTGGATAGAGGAGTGGTTATTGGGCAAAGAACCTTCGGAAAAGGGCTGGTACAAAAACCATTGCCATTGAGTTACAACGCACAAGTAAAACTAACAACGGCAAAATATTATATTCCGAGCGGTCGTTGCATTCAGGCACTCGATTATTCTAACCGAAACTTAGATGGGAGCGTTGGCAAAGTCCCAGATTCGCTTATTACCGAATTTTACACCCAAAGCGGCAGGTCTGTTTTCGATGGCGGAGGAGTTTTGCCAGACATTCAAACCGAAGTGCAAATACGAGGACAGGTTGTTAGTAGCCTTATAGCCAAGTATTTAATTTTCGATTTTGTTACAGAATATACCTTAGATATGGATAGCATTACAAATCCAGACGATTTTGTTGAAACAAAAGAAATGTTTACGGCATTTATGAAATATATTGAAACTAAGGAATTTAAGTACGTTACAAAGCGCGAAGGAGCATTGAATGAGCTTATTGAAACTGCCAAACGCGAAAAATACTACGAGGAAGCGTCCGATGAATTTGAGGCTCTCAAAGTAAAGCTTGCTCATAATCAAGAAGGAGATTTAAAAAAATTCGAGGAAGAAATTACGCATATTATCGCAGGCGAAATTCTTGCCCGCTTCATGTTACAAAGCGGGAGGCACATCTATTCTCTGCGACACGATATTGAAGTGAAAAAGGCGATTGAAGTATTGTCGGATAAAGCCTTGTACACCAAGACATTGGCAAAATAGCATAAAATTAAACAATTTCCTTGCGAGGGCAAATAGCTTTAAATAGCTATTTGCCCTTTTTTATTGCCGTGGTTTTGGCAAATTTGGTAATGTGGGAAGTATTATGTATTTTGGTAAAATATCGCCTTGAGCAAACTAAAACGTATCGAATACGTCAATTTCTTTTGTCGATAGAGGAATAAATTAAAAACGTTGCCATTTTAAGTCTATAAATAAACAGGTTTTATCGAATAGAATGTAATGTTAGTAGAATTGAGAGAAAGTTGGCGTGGTTAGATAAAGTAATCTGCCTTTTGTGGCATTCATTTTGAATTATACTAAACGACATAAACTATTTATTTACAAATTGATACATTCGATAGTATAGTTTTTAGTTTAAGTTGGGTTTGAAAAATTTTATGTTCTTTTTTTAATGAAAATAGCGATAAAGTGTAGTGAAAATAGCAATTTCTTTAGTCGTCAATTTTGAGCCTTAATTTTTCCTTACGATGCTCGTTTTCTCCAAATAAAATTGTTTCAAAGAAGAATTAGTAGTACTTAGTATTAATAACTACAAAGAAAATGCTACCGAGAATGCAGTTTGGTTTTGCAGAATAAAGTAATCCGGCATTTTGATTTTGCGAAATTTGCAAAAAGAACCCAAGTTGTGGTTTGTAAGTAACAGAATATGAGCAAATAAAAACCGAACCAAATTGTTTATCGCTAATTTATTACATAGAATAAATGCCTGAAAAATTAATTGGCACAATAATTGGAAACTATGAAAAGTATGTACGTATATATAATTTCGGTAGTTTACACGATAAAAATAGACGACAAAACAGCATTTAGCTGTTGTTTCGCGCATTGAGGGCGAAATAGACTATAAAGCAGTTCGAGAAATGCAACTGCAATTTATTAATACGATGATGATGATGAAACCACTTTTTGTGGTAAAAGCCAAATAACTCTGACGAAGTGAGGTGATGCCCTTCGGACGAAAATAACAGTAACAAGCCGGCTGATATTTAATTTTTGATGATGAACAACAAAAACGCAAAGAAATGTATAATTTATATCTGTATCGACTTATGAAACTAATGAAAGTTAATGGCACTGAGGATACTCCTCATGTTATATTGGATCCGGAAAATCAAGTGATAAACCTTGCCGGACGCTCGCTTCCTGAAGATGTTGTCGGGTTTTATGAGCCAATTTTAAACTGGGTGGACGATTATGTTACCAAACCCACAGAACGCACAATTGTCGAGTTCAAATTCGAGTATTTTAGCACGGCAAGCTCGAAAATAATTCTTGATATTATGCAGAAACTCGAAGGTCTTGTTGACGAAGGCAAAGAAGTAGTTATACGGTGGCACTATGCTGTCGATGACGAAGATATGCAGGAAGCCGGACGTTTGTACTCGGATTTAGTAGATATTCCGTTTGAGCATGTCGAACACGAAAGCCGCGAAGATTTATAAAAATAACAATATATATAAAACAAACGGCACTTTTCGGCTTGTTATAGACGTGATATTCAGGATAATACATTTTCAAATATAACACCAAGAGCTTAGAAATTCCGAACAATCAATAAAACAACGCTCTGATGATGACGGAGCAATAATATAAAGCCAATTTATTTAAAACTCTTTAAACGCAAAGTTATGAAATTCGTAAAAAAATTAAGCAGCAACAGTAAAACGATTCTTACTGACCTTATGAGAAGCAGCAAAAATTACAAAGTTCGCAAACGCGCACACTGCATTCTGTTGAGTGCAAAAAAGTACAAAATCGACGAACTTGCAAGCATCTTCGAAGTAGATAGAGATACTGTGAGCGATTGGATTCGACGTTGGGAATCCACTAACACAGACGGTTTGTACGATGCCCCACGCTCTGGCAGACCACCAAAACCAACAAAAAACGGAAAAAACTCTGAAGACGTAGTTTCGTTAAGATTTTAGGATTTACAATAATAGTTTGAATATCAACACTATAAAACAATTTGCGTATGAAAAAATAATTTGCATCGGACGATTTTCGGGGTAATCAAACAACATGAAAGATAATTAGTTTTAGCCACCTTAAATTACTTGCATTGTTTTGCCTGAATCGTCCATTTTTTTTAATCCTGTAATTTTCATCAATACCAACATAGTTGGAGATGAGGATTACAGGATTTTTTTTACTTTTACATTTTAAAATGTAAAAAAACGCAAATGAGTATTCTCAAAAACATCATGACAGACGCAAAACCTTATGCGCAATTTTTCATCGCCCTATTTGTGATATTAGTATCATTGGTTATTTTTTCGCTGTTAAGTATTATTACCGCCATGCTTTTCTGGAACACCGACTTCCAAACCGTTCTATCGGCAGCATCTTCACCCACCGGCGAGCTACTTGCCATAACCAAATACATGCAAATCATATCATCAATAGGAGTATTCGTTGTGCCGGCAGTTATCCTCGCAAAACTCTATAAAGGTTCAGTAAATCAGGTGCTTGGAATAAAAACAATACCAAAAAAAACATCATTCCTATTTGTTTTTATTATCGCATTTTTCAGTATGCCAATAATAAATATGCTCGTAGAAATAAACTCGTATTTCTCTCTACCAGAATCATTGGCATGGCTCGAAGAAGCAATCCTCGAAACCGAAGAACAACAAAAAATACTCACCGAAGCACTACTAATCACCGACTCTGTCAACAACTTGTTAGTCAATGTCTTGATGATAGCCATACTTCCAGCCATTGGCGAAGAACTACTCTTTCGTGGCATTTTGCAACCAATTTTCATCCGTTGGACAAAAAGCCCACACATAGGCATATTTACCACAGCAGCACTTTTTAGCGCAATACATTTCCAGCTCTACGGATTTTTACCTCGCCTTTACCTCGGCATCATATTCGGATATTACGTATATTGGAGTCGCTCAATCTGGCTGCCCGTCCTTGCACACTTCATCAACAACTTAATAGCTGTCATCGCCTACTACACCTTTTCGCTCACCATAAACCGTGGCATTGAGCAAGTTGGAACCGACGCATCAACCATAACTTGGCTTCTCATATCTTTAGGCTTAGTCGGTTTTCTACTAAAAACAATTCACCAAATCGAAACAAAACCCAAAACTACCCAAAAACAAATGGGCATGTTTAATTAGAGCTTATATAAAACAATTTTTGTAATGAGGAGCTTCAGTATGCGTAAATCATAACCTTTTGTTTTATATAAGTACTCTTACAAAAGTTCTTACGCTTTTTATTAACCTAAGTTGTTAATTCACAGCTTAAACGTTTCATAAAAAATAGGTCTTAGACCTTAATCTCTAATATCCATTAAATAAACTTGACACTTTTATACACTGTTCACTTTTAAATATTAAGCTGATTATTAGGCTATTAGTAAAATGAATTTAATAAAGTAAGCCATTAAAATTCCTAACTAAAACTA
>JAOZMU010000267.1 GCA_029934165.1 Bacteroidales bacterium | reverse complement strand
CGGTCGCTCGCCAAACCGCGCCAAAAATCGCAAGCCACTTCGGCAAGCTACCGCTGCAATCCCTGCCGCAAAACGCCTTCGTAGCCAACGTTTTACGTGCCTTTCAAGTTGAATTAGACTGCCACTTATGCGGCGAATTTCAATTACCTTTTTATTAAAAAACCATTATTATCCATTTTATTAAAATTGAATAATAAATAATTTCTATCATGCTAAAATTCAAGCTATTAACATTAAATATTCTTATTTATGCTGTTTATGTTAATGCGCAAACAGATAATTTTGAACCTGTGATTCAACCCGAAATTATAATTGGTTATACACTTGGCGAAGGATTTATTTGGGGAGTTGAGCTAAGTGCTTTGATGTCCGAGCTTACAATAAATTCACAAACCATGAAAGTCGGTGCATCTATCTCGTATTTTTGGACACTGATGAACGATAAAAGCACTCATCGGATTATTGCGGTAAATGGCTTAGTAGAAACAAATTATGCTGAATGCAAGTTGGGTTTTGGGCAGGTAAGATATAAGTGGGGATATGGTTTGCGAAACAAAAACAGAGCATTTGGATTAATGTTCGATGCAAGTGGTACATATCCGCCACAGTCCCCATGGTTGGGAGTGCGTACTTTTATCTTTCGAAATAAAGACTGGGCATGGAAAAAGACTTCTCCATATCTGATGTTTTACGGATATATGCGAACAGCTGGTTTTACATTTAAGTAAATTATTCATTTTCGTGGTTTTGAATTTGTTGTTGCAATTTTGTTACCATTTGCCTCGACATTTCGGCTTGATTTTCCATCTCATAAGCCTGACATTCAAGTATTTGTGCTTGCTCTTTCGTCTTAGAAATATCTGTACCAACAACCAATATTTTATAAACCTCGTAGCTTCTGTTGAAAATTGGAATATAAACCTCTGTCAGCCAAATTTTTCTATTCCCAATGAGTGCAGCAATATACTCCTTTTCGCGTATATTGCCGCTCAAAATGTCGTTCCAAAATGCCTTATAACCATCGGGATACTGACTTTTATCATCTTCGTTTGTCATGCTTTGATGATAATTTCCAATTATTTCTACTCCCCTTACATTGAATATCTCCAAGTATTTATCATTTATATAAGTTAATTTACCATCTGGTGCAAATTCAGAAACAAAATATGATTCTTGAAGACCACGTAAAATAGCACTCATTTCGGCGGTTTTCTCTTCGGCTTCGCTCTGAAGACTTTTTAGAGTTTTGATATTGGTCTTCATACTTTTATCCGTCTTGAGCAACATCTCGGTTTGTTTTTTCAATTGCTTTTCTTGCCGTTTTCTCTTCGATATATCAACGCCAAGCGAAAGTATTTTTTCTATTTTATCGGTATTATGATTATCCATTGGACAGTAAGTCTCTTGTAACCAATTAGTTTTATTTCCGTCCTTAATCTTACTCTCAATCTCCTTAAACTCACCCTTACGTAGCTCTTGCCAAAAAAACTTATATTCGTCTGTCGATAGCCGCCAGTTGATAATTTCGCTGTGATGCTTGCCAACAACCTCAGCTCTTGTCAGACCAATATAATCAAGATATTTTTGATTTGCTCCAACAAAATTGCCATTCAAATCAAATTCGGCTGTTGCAAGAGTAATATTTATTGTCTCTATAATAGATTGCATCTCAGCCTCTTTGCGCGAAGATTCCTCTTGTGTAGCTTGCATTTCTTCAAAATTTTGCCGCATTTCCTCTTCCTGTTGCGAGAGCTTGTCGCTTTGCTCGCGTGACTCTTTGAGTAGTGTTTTGGTCTGCATATTAATATTTACAGATGAGATAGTTGCGGCTACATTTGCGCCAATTTTTTTTAGAAAATCGGTTTCATAATCCTCAAATTTATAAAAAGATGCAATCTCAATTGCTCCATAAACCATATTTTCGTGCAACAGTGGAATTATCAACAAGTTAGTTGGTTTTTTGTCGCCCAACCCAGACGAGATTGAAATGTATGATTCTGGAATATCCGTCAGATAAATTTCTCGCTTCTCATCTATGCAACGACCAATTAATCCTTCTTTCATATTGAGTGTTACTTGCCCCTTACGTACTCTATCGTAAGCGAAGCCAAAAGCCATGCGAATATACTCATTGTTTTCGGTGTCTTTTTCGATAAGAAACAAACCGCCTTGGCTGCCTTTGATATATTTAACCAGATTTTTAATAATTGCCTTCGCCAAAGACTCGGTACTATCACTATTTTGTCGGAGCAATTCAGCAAAAAGCGCAAAACCACGCGTTGCCCAATTGTCTTTTTCATCGTTAGATTTGCGCAACTCCTCTTCCTCATTTGCTCGGATAAGCCCATCAATCATCTTATTGATAGACCTTCCCAATAAATCGTTTGGACTGGCTAGCTTAACTTTTTTGTTGAAATCTCCAAGCGTAATACTCTCAACGACTTGCGTTTTTTCGCGCAGAATACTTGCAACCATTTTAAATGCCATGTTTATCTGAAAAATCTCGTAACTGGTGGTTTTTATCTCCTTATAATCTAAATGTCCACGAGCAACGTTGCGTATATGACTAGCGATAGATTGCAACGGACGAATAATTTTATTTATGTATAAAGTTATAAGTATTATTGCCAAAACAACGAGTAAAAAACCAATCCAACCACTAAAAAGTATTTGCTGCCGAACTTTGGCAGTAATAGAATTTAGCACATCGTTTGTGATACCGATTCCGATTTGCCAAAACATTTTTGTCTGTCCAATTTGGCAAGGGACATAAAGCTCCAATGTTCCATCGTCGGTGTATGTTATTACCTGCCGAGCGTTTTTTATGTTATCAATCTGCGATTCCCAATCGGTATTCAAACTTCTAATATTTTCACCAATAAGCTCTGGTTTTCCATTGACAGCCAATAAGATACCATCGTTTGAGATAATATTCATCAGAGCCTGTCCGTCGTATAAGTAAATATTTTGTGCAATTTCTTGCAGCGTGTCCAAATTAACGTCCAAACTAACATTTGCAATGTACTGCTCCTTGTAAAAAACTGGTGAACAAATGGTTGCAACAAGTTGTTCCTGCCCTCCGATTGTAAAATAATATGGCTCCGAAACGGTTATTGTCTTAGCAGTTTTCGATTTTCGCAAAACTTCGTTACGCTCTCTTTCCGACGAAATCAATGGTTCGCGAACAATTTTTCCATACGTATTTCGATATAAATATACCGAAAAATGCCCATCGCTTGCATACGGAAAAATATTACAAAAGAGACTATCTTTCTGGTCAAATTCATTCTGTAGCCAATCTGTTGATATACTTGTTATTGCAAAATTTGAACGCAAGATTTCCGACAAAATAGAAACCACCTCTTCTCGTTCAAAATCAATCCTTTTGCTAGATTTTATTGTTGTCGAAAAAACACTCGAAACAACCTGTGCAGAATTCAACGACGACCCCATGATTTTGCTAACTTCTGTCCCATATTTATGTGCAACATTTAGCGCATTTTCTCGCGCAGAAACAATCGCCTGCCGCTCTGCCGCATTGTTTGTCAGAAAAAAAAACGTAGCAAGAATAATAATAAAACACAACGAAAAAGCAATCGCAATCTTTACTTTTATCGTATCAATTTTTCTGAGTTGGTGCAAAAGGCTCATATATTGTGGTAAATGTTTAACGTTTATATTTTTTGCTAATTTAATAAATTGATTTTAGCTTTCGGAATAGTTATACCATTTTTTCGTGGATTAACCACAAAAATCACTCAAAACCATGTGTAAGGTCTAAGACCTATTTTTTATGAAACGTTTAAGCTGTGAATTAACAACTTAGGTTAATAAAAAGTGTAAGAACTTTTATAAGAGTACTTAATGTTGGATTTATCAAATTCGCATAAATGAACAGGGTTTGTTTCTGTTTTTACCACTGTTGGTGCGGCTTGAGCCACACCGACAGTAACGTCAAAACTATAAATCTGTAGTTTTTGCAGTTTTATTCCTAAGTAAAAAATCTAAAATAACTAAAGATGCCATAGACTCTATGATAGGAACCGCCCGTGGAACTGCGCATACATCGTGTCGTCCAGTGGCGGGAGTTTCGCAGTTATTACCATTTATATCAACAGTTTTTTGAGGTTTCAAAAGGGTTGGAATTGGTTTAAATGCTACTCTAAATATTATTTCATTTCCGTTTGAAATGCCTCCTTGAATACCGCCAGAATTGTTTGTAATTGTCTGAATATCAATGCCTTTAGTTTCAAATAAATCATTATGCTGAGAGCCTGTCATTTGAGCAGAAGCAAAGCCTTTTCCGATTTCGAATCCACGCACCGCATTTATACCCATCATTGCATGAGCTAAAGAGGCGTGTAATTTGTCGAATACTGGTTCGCCAAGACCAACAGGAACGCCTGAAATAGAACAAGATACAACGCCACCTATAGTTTCACCCTTTTTGGCTAATTGGCTAATTAATGTTATCATTTCATTTGCTTTTTTACTATCAGGGCAACGAACAACATTTTTTTCTATTTCGTTATAATCAATCTTGCTATTTTTAAATTCGATGCTACCAATTTGCGAAACCCATGCAATTGGTTTTATATTATGTTGATTAAGAACACATTGTGCTACTGCCCCGCCGACAACCCGTGCCGCAGTTTCTCTTGCAGAAGCACGTCCTCCGCCACGGTGGTCTCGAATACCATATTTTGCAAAATATGTATAATCAGCATGAGACGGACGAAAAATATTGCGATATGCTTCATAATCCTTAGGTTTAGCATTCTGATTTTCAATAAGAAAGGCAATTGGTGTTCCCGTAGTTTTTCTCTCAAAAAATCCAGAAAGCCAAATAATTTTGTCATTCTCTTGACGAGGAGTAGAAATTGCCGATTGACCAGGGCGACGGCGTGCTAACTGACTTTGTATAAATCTATTATCAAGAGTCAGACCCGCCGGACAACCATCTATAATACCACCAATGCTTGTACCATGCGATTCGCCAAAAGTTGTTAGGCAAAATATCTTACCGATAGTATTTTTTGACATATCTAAATAATTTTTACGTGTAATATAATTTGAGTTATTTTAAACAAATCCAGACACAACCTTTTTTGATGTTTTTAGTCTATTAAGTAATGGAAAATTAATAATTAATAATTTTGCTTACGCCTGATTTAGTTTTAGTTAGGAATTTTAATGGCTTACTTTATTAAATTCATTTTACTAAGCGTATTTTTGCGGATAAAAATGACAATTAGCTTTTTAGGATAGCACATGGCTTTCTGTTTTTAGACCATCGAAGACTACGCACAATCCCTGCCACAAAAATGGTTTCGTAGCAAGTTTTTGGCTGAATAAACTGCCACCACGTGGCGAATTTCAATTATCAAATTTTTTATGAACAAACAACACTTTTTGTAAATATTGATTTTTTTGTTTTATTTAGTCTAACTTGCGGTAAAAGTAAGGTCTAAGACATATTTTTTATGAAACGTTTAAGCTGTGAATTAACAACTTAGGTTAATAAGTAATG
>JAOZMU010000266.1 GCA_029934165.1 Bacteroidales bacterium | reverse complement strand
ACTAAATCAGGCGTAAGCAAAATTATTAATTATTAATTTTCCATTACTTAGTAAAATGAATTTAATAAAGTAAGCCATTAAAATTCCTAACTAAAACTAAATCAGGCGTAAGCAAAATTATTAATTATTAATTTTCCATTACTTAGTGCCATGCACTTTTTAATATTGAGACAATGATTTACTATTTAACTGAAAATCAGCAACAAAAAGCAAATAATGGTATATGTTAATTTAATCCTCGTTCTTATACTTATTTTCTTTTCAGTACTAAAAATTCACCGTGCTTAAAATATCTAATAAAATACGGATTGTCATTAATAATTCCATTTTCTAGCCAGTCGTAATTGTCGTCCTCTTTTAGTATTGTTTTATTTGCAATTATGTAACCTATATTCAGTTCTTCTGCCGCAATTTTCAGAAACTCTTCTTGTGTCCATTTTTTCTCCAATTTATCTTCGCGATACTCCATTGCTTTGTATGCCACGAGATTATAGTTACCAATTTCATTATAAATAAATGCCCATGGAACAAGTATATTTTCATTTTTATAATTTATTTTACTTAGTAGTTCTTTATGTATTTCTGCATGATTGTTGCTACGCGAAAAAATCTTTGAATACTGCAAACCAGACACTCCAATAGCAGCAATTAGTAATAACATATATAATATTCGTGCGAAATTATACTTCTTACGCTTTTTAACCTCCGTGATTCCGAATGCAATAATTAGAGCTATGAATGGCATATAATACAATAAATATCTTTCAACTATAAGACTCCCAAAAATATTTAATGTAACAATAAGCGATATTAAATATATTACCATAGATTTATGTTCTCTGTAAATTTTTCTGAAGAATAATAATAAAGAAAAAACAAACATTGCCGATGTAATAGCAACTTTATCACTCCAAAAGAAACGCTGATGCTCTTTTGTGATGTTAATAAGTTTCATCACAACTACGTCCCAAATATTTTTTGGCATATAAATTTCTCCAAGATTATGCAATGGATAATTTTTGAATTGATACACAAACTCGTCCCATTTATCTGGTAATATGTCTATTAGAAAAAACAAACTTATCGAAGTTACAATTATTCCGTATAAAGGAATTATTTTAAACTTCTTTTTGAAAAGTAATAAGATACCTCCAGAAACCAGAAAAAGAAAGCCATTTGGTGTAATTAAAAAAGCAAGCCCTGCGAAAATACTTCCTAAGACTATGTGCTTGATTTTATTTGCCTTAATATATTCATTAATAAAATAATACGAGCAAAATCCAACGGTCATTACAAAAATCTCCTGCCGAAAAGTAAATCCTTTTATAATTATCTCTGGTGTTAACATGAAAATGAGAGCGGCGACAACAATTTGTTCATAAGTTATTTTACTGTTGTTGTTTTTATAATACTTATAGTAAACATAAAAAAACAACGCTAACATAAGGAGAGAAAATGTTTTAAGTGGATAAATTGACCAACCGAAAATCATAACAATAGATGTTGCAATCCACGTAAATAATTTATGATAAAACAACATTTGAATATCAAAATGAGAAATACCAGGCCAAGATTTTAGTTTTACAACTCCATCATTAATCAACCAATAAGCTTGCTCGCCAAAGTAGTTTTCGTCTATTTGTATATACCTGTTCCAGAGGCTAATAGCGAATAGAATCAGCGAAACTGAAAATAGGAAGTAAAGAGTTTTTTTTCGTATGATAAATTCGTATGCAATTTCTAATTTGTTTTTTTTCATAAGTATTTTTGCCTGTTAATAAATCATGATAATTTGAGTAAAAATGAATATCTGTGTTTATTACAATAATAAAAGTAATATTTAGCACCAGCATAATAATTTTATGTCAACAAATGTAAGGATATAAAACCAAATTGTCATCTAAGGTCTAAGACCTATTTTTTATGAAACGTTTAAGCTGTGAATTAACAACTTAGGTTAATAAAAAGCGTAAGAACTTTTGTAAGAGTACTTATGTGAATAAATTGAACTGTTTTTCAAAATAAAACTTGGCACTTAGTCATTTGATTTTACTGTGCGCCCAGCGTAATAATCAATTATACTGCGTGCAAAAATGAATTGATATTTTGCTTTAATATTCTCTGAACCAGCTAGTTGTAGTTGATTTTTTATTTTCTCAAAATCAATAGAATTTGATAATCCTAATGTGAATCTGTTTTTTTGATTCTCAAAAGCTGCTTGTGATGCAAGAAGTTTTTTTTGTGTACCCAAGTAGTTTTTGTATGCTGCCGTCATATTGCTATGCGCATCTGTAACATTTTTATACAAATTATCCTTAACTAATTCGTTTTGAAGTTGAGAGCGATGCAAATTTACCTTTGATTGACTTATTACTTTCTTATTTTTTAATTTATCAAATATCGGTATCGTCAGGCGTAGAGTGAGATATAGATTTTGATTGTCTGCAAACTGCTCATTCCAAGGATAATCGGTTGCCAAAACCGAAAAATCGGGAACAAAAACAGATTCGTTTGTTATGCCTACATATCCAGATGTTTGAACTCCAGTCAATTCGTAGGCATATCGCTTTCTAGCATCAGAATACCCAGTTACAAAAGTTGCACTAAGTGTAAGTTTAGGTTTTGTTATTCCTTTTGCGAATTTCAAATTCAATTCATTACTATTTATCAGATATTCAGACAAATGAATTTCGGGCAAAGATAGCGCATTTTCATAAACAGTTTTAATATCGTCTTTAGGAAGCGAAATATTTTCGGTTACAAAATTTGGCTCTGCAATATCAAACCCTTCGGCAGTTTCCAGAAACATGACTTGCGAAAGCTGCAAAAGCGATTGATTTACACTGTTTTGAGCCTCAATAACACGAAAATCTTCGTCGGCTGCAACAGCATTTAGGCGCGCTAACTCATCGGCATTGACACTTCCTGCTATCACAAGTTTCTCAATTCGCTCAATTTCTTTAGTAGTAGTAAGGAGTTGAGATTCAGCACTTGCCAGAATTTCTTTAGCCAAAAGAATTTGAAGATAATTATTTGAAATAAGAAGAGAAATGTCATTTTCATATTTTTCAATATTTTGTTGACTAACTTTAAGGCGGGCTTTATTCTCGTTAATAAAATTACTTATTTGTTGTCCGCCATATAATGTCATTGAGGCATTCATAAAAAGATTTCCCGAATTTGTTGTCGTATTAGTAAATTGGTTTGTAAACGGGTCAAGGCTTCGTCCGTATAATTTTATAATGTCAAAACCGGCATAAATACGCGGTAAACGTGTAGCCTTCGACTGGGTTAGAGCGTTTTCTTGGATACGTAAATATATCTCTTGTTTCTTGATATTCAGATTATTCTCAAGACCAAAGGAAATACATTCTCGAAGTGTCCATTGTTTTTGTGCCAAAAGCGAATGACAACTACAAAACATTAAAATTAATATATTTGTTATTAAAAGAAAACTAAAAGTCAAATTTTTCATTTTGAGTAGAATAAGTAGGTGCGTGAAGAAAACAAACCCTGTAAAGATAAATTAAATCACAATATGACGAAAATTTTTGGATAAGTGCCTTACACTTTTTAATATTGAGATAAATATTAAACAATATAGGACACTTGGGTATATAAACTAGGTGTGAAAAAAAAAACGACAACTTTTGAGTTGTTATTAGCTTGAATATAAGCCTTATATAATTTTTAATAAATAGCACTATGTGCTTAAATTTCTTAAAATGGAAAACAAAGAGAATGAAATTGTAGCATTAAAAAAAGTTTTGAAGACCAAAGATGCTGACATTATTTTGAGTCATATTGATAAAATGCGCGAATTTGGTCAGCTTTCTCTTGTTACAGAAATTCTTGCGGCAATGGTTGCTGTCGATAATAAAAAAGTAAGATGGCAATTTATGACACTATTGTCTGATATAAAAGATGATACGATGCCCCAAATTTTGGTCGAAGCCCTCAAAAAAGACGAATATCGGTCAATTCAAGCCGAAATTGTGGCAGCCTGTTGGCAGTCGAGCAATGATTTTACTACGTATTTTTCTGATTTTGTAGATGTTCTAATAGACGGCGATGACCATGCAGCCATTGAAGCATCGACCGCAATTGGCGAAATTCATGCCAATGGAAAAATATCAAACTACTCGCAAGACATTGAAAGACTGCGCACTGCGGCACTCAATAGTTCTCCAGACAGACAGCCAATAATTATTATGACTGTCAATATTCTTTCGGAATAATCACTTAATTTTCAGTATCAATATTGAGTATTTTTTATGGAAATCATCGTAGTTTTACAGAATCACCGTAGTTTTGGCTATACGTTAACGCCATTTTATGCAAAACTAAGTCCCGAATTTGAGAATAGAATAAGTTTTGGACGGAAAGCTCAAAAATCACATATCGGCGTTTTGGATTACGATTTTTCGGAAGCCGAGCATAAGTTACTCAAAGCTACAGAGTTAATTTCGGATAAGGTTATCCTAAAAAAATTTAGTCGTGGACGCAAAAATATAATTGATTTTCAAAAGTCGATAGATAAAAAGCTATCTAAATTATTATTAGAGTATTTTGAAAGGCATAATAGAACAATTATTTCCTTGGTGATTGAACTGAAAACACCTCTATATCAGCGAAATGACAAATCTAATGTGCTTTATGATAGCAATCGGATTGAGTTGCCGGATAGAGCATCGAAGCCTGTTTTCAATTTTATTAAAAATCCAGATGAAAGCCTTTATTTTTTAACAATTCGGCACGAAAATCAAACTATAAAATTATCAAAAGTTAAATCAGATGTAATAGTAATTACTGAAGATAAACCATGTAATATCATCATTGAAAACAAGTTATATTATTTTAATGATATAAATTATAAAAAATTACTTCCTTTTTTTACAAAGAGTTTTATAAAAATACCAAAATCTGCCGAGGAAAAATATTTTAATACCTTCGTAAAACAGGCAATCACAAACTATCCTTACAATGCAATAGGTTTTGAGGTGCATGAAACGCATCCGTATAAAAAAGCAAGTTTGTACGTTGAAATGCACATAAGAAATTATCCAATTCTACGGTTAGAATTTGCTTATGGTTCTTTTGTTTCAAGTCCTAACAAACAGTGGCTCACACAAGTAACCATGGAAAAAACTGAGGATAGTTACATCTTTTTTCGGTTTGACAGAGATTTGGAGTGGGAAAAAAAACATATAGATTTATTAAATTCTCTTGGCTTATACTTCGATAAAATGGAGTCTTTTCACATAAAAGACAGGCGTGATGACTCAACTATTTATGAGTTAATTTGTTGGTTGAATGATAATTACAAGGCAATAATAGCAAATGGATTTTCTGTCAACAATTCTTTTGAGAACAAAAAATATTTTATTGGCAAAATTGACATCACAATCCAACCAAGAATGAAAATTGATTGGTTTGATGTTTTCATGGTCGTACAATTTGGCGAATTTCAGATTCCTTTTTTTAAGTTCCGAAAAAATATCCTCAACGAAATTCGCGAATTTGTGCTGCCCGATGT
>JAOZMU010000265.1 GCA_029934165.1 Bacteroidales bacterium | reverse complement strand
AAATCGCAGGAAAAATTGAAGGAAAGATTGAAGGAAAGATTGAAGGAAAGATTGAGGGGAAAGTTGAAGGAAAAGTTGAAATGGCAAAAGAATTAAAAATGAATGGTGTCTCAAATGAAATAATTGCTATGTCATCAGGATTGTCCATCAACGAAATTGAAAAGCTATAATCTAGTAGCCCACAGACAACCAAACAACTACCGCAGAGACACATAAAAAACCGCCATGCACAAATTTTGTAGCATGGCGGTTTTTTGTAAACAAGTACAACTAATTAATAGCCACTACCAAACATACCCAAAACACTATGTTCTATTCGCCTTTGCCGCTTTGTTGATATGTTTCGATACGTGTCATGAATCGGCGTTTGAGACTTTCGCTTCCGATTTCGTAAAGATATTCGACATCGTTTACTTTTTCTGCTTTACGTTTTCCTTCTTTTAGCTCGGTAATTTTTTCGTTGAATTTCCCGTTCCTCGAAAACACAACCATCTTACCACGAGAGTATTGGAAGAAATACCATTGTGCAGGTGTAACCTCAATGTACATTTTAAACTCATCGCCAGAGCGTTTTTTGACAATTTCGACATTACCTTTTACATATTTATTTATCTGCTCTTTGCCAATCGAGCCGACACCTATTCCTTTGTCGCCTATTGACATATAGGACTGGGCTTCTTCGTTCCATTCAAAGCTAATATCTGCAAATGTTATTGTGTGATTTAACTCTTTTGGAGCTTTTTGATATTGCCCATAAGATATTAGTTCTTCACGTAGCTCGGTAGCTCTTTTTGCTCCCACCAGCTCAACAACTGCTTTTATGTAATTTTCTTCATCGAGGTGTACAGGGTTTAGGCTTGGCTCTTCTATCATTGCTTCTGCAATCATTTCCATTCCTGCCTCTAAGAAAAAGAAATCAACGCCCATCAAAAGTCCCATGGCTGTTGCCATGTCCGAAACATCTTGTCGCACAGAGCCTACCGTGGTTAGTTTTACTAAACCTAAATCTACGCCAAGGTCAATTTTTCCTTCTCCATTCAATATGCAGTGTTCGTTATTGAGACTCAATAAATTACCTGGCAAATCAGGGTCAAGAAGTTTTTCTTTTAACCCAATTTTATATCTGTTCTTTGTTTCATCGTAAGTTAAGTAGCCTTTGACAGGAATAAGTGGTACATCGCCAGCTTTCCCGCGTTTTGAAAGAAATGCCGGATAAATATGTGTTGAGTCTTTTGCGAGGAAAAAACTCGACATAATCTGCTGTCCATCAATATCTTTCGGGTTTGCTTCCATTGGTATATAAATTGTGTCGGGGTCAACAGGAGATATAAAAGATAACGGACGAGAAATCAGGTTTTCGCATGGGTGAAATATTTTTGTTGCTCCAGCGAATGTCAGGAATTGATTTTGAGAGTACATGTGTGCCGTACCATAAAAACCAAATGCTGGACTGAGTGTAAATTCCGAAACTTCGGAAATTTCACCATTGGCGTATGTGCGCACTTCCCAGTCAATGGTATCGCCCTTTTCGCCAAGAACAGGAGCGTGGAGTGTGTCAATTTTTGCAAAATGTACTGTCTGGACAGAATCTGCCTCATCAAGATAATCGTAATCTCCATTGCCTTGAATAGCATAACGCCCAAGAATATTGACAACCGAATTGTAAAATCTGTGATAACGAAGTGTGCTGTCAACAATGATTTGAGCCTGCTCCAAAGTGTGCATTTTTGCGTCCTTATCGACGATAACATCGGTGCTTGGATAGACAGCTCCGTCAACTACGATAATAGAATCCACCTCGGAAGCGGTAATCAACGCATCTTCAAGCCCAAATTTCGATGTTTTCGACATAAACCTTAAACTGTCTTGGTCTGGGTGAACAGAAATATACTCAGAACCAACGCGGTCGCCATCGCCATCGGTTTCTGTTGCGCCAATGGTAATTAATTGCTCTGCAACATCCCAAGTAAATTTATCCATCTTGCTAATATACTGGTTTATAGGAAGTTCTACTTTGGATAATTCACCATTTGTCTCAAAATTGCCAATCTCATCGTCAAAGTCGATGTGTCCCTTGTAATTGTCGGCATTCAGGGCAACTTGCTTAAATATATCTGGTGTTACTTCAAATCGGCAAGTATCAATATCTAATTCGGTAGATTTATATCTGAATACTGACTCCATACCCCAATCTTTATTTCCCTTTTTCGTGAAATTTTGGGTGTTAGTTACAGTTTCAGAAAAATCCGAGTATATTTTTGCATTAAGAAAATCCATCGTACCCCAACCATAATGTCCGTTAGGTGTTACAGACTGAGAGCCAAACAACCCTGCGGTTTCGTCGAACATACTTATAGCGTTTTCTTGTGTTGTTGCAACTAAGCTGTCTTTGTATGGATACCATTGCACATAAGCACCTTCACCCTCCGAGCCAGCATATTCTGGCTCATAATCTTGTTCCTCAACTTGGTAAGTCATCGATTTGGTTACAGTAGAATCAAGATAGTACATTATCTCCTCGGCTTTTGTCGATGTTGTAAGGTAATATATATTACCGTTTCCGCGTAGCCCAAGGTTACTCAAAACAAGGTCGTTCTGTGCTTCGCCTTTGCCACCGTACAACGGTTCGCGGGCTGTAATACCACGACGCTCGAAACCTAACGAGAATAATTCGCTAATCACGGTGTCCCTTATATCCTCATTATATTCGTGAATAGAGTCTGTCATAATCGTTAACTTTTCACGAAATGTTGGAAATATGTTTGATGTAAATGTACCTTTAATCTGCCAACTATCTGTTTTAAAGTTCTCAAGACTATCCAATTCATAAGGATCAACCTCGAAAAAGAATTTCTCTTTATCGTAAACTTTAGCTTGTATGTCTTTAGCAAAATGATTTGCATTATCAAAATACTCATCATAATAAACATAGGATTTTTCTTGACTTTTAAAAATTGGGAATTGAGAAAACTCCTTTTTCTTCAACCCAGACATATTTGTTGTATCATCAATCAATAATTGTCCTGTAATATCATGGATATTGGATTTAAGGTAGATTTGCTTCATCATAGTGTCTCCCTCAGGCGAAATATTTGCAATAGTGTTTACTTTTATCCGCATATAGGAAACACTATCCATATTTATTGTAAAGTTTTTTTTGTCGAAATAGTAGCCAACGCCAACATATTCTAAAAGTCCAGCTTTAACAACGCCATCAAAAGAAAAGTCGCCATCTTTTTTCAAAGTCATGCTTCCGCCAGTGGGTACACTAACAACATTCTGAACAGAACTTACTGTGATTGAGTCAATTCCGGACACATTCAAGTCTCGGGTTGATAGGTTTAGCTTCCCGTGCAACGATTGTACGATGTACTGGTATTCTTTTCCTTCAACCCTCTCTGTTTTTATTCGCCATTCTGTTGAATCTGGAATTGGTGTAATCACATTACCGAATGGGTCTTTATGCAATTCCTGAAACGCATCTAAATCGTCCGAAACCATAAAAATTACATCGTAATCTTTCTTGCCGGCACTAAAGTCGAGCCAATTATACAGGCGTTTATTAACATTTACAATATCAGAATTATTGTCATAAGAGAGGAAGCCTTCGACAGCTAATTTTAGCAAAAGATGTCGTACCACGACTACATCGCGCCGTAAAAAATTCGACAACTCAATAGCCTTAAAGTCCTCTCTACCAATTGCTTGGGTAAACCGCCGTATTATTTTGAGTGGGTGTTCTTTGTCTGCACCTTGCAGGCTACGAAAATACGCTTTGTCGAAAAAAGTTTCCGAGCGAAACATTGCTCGTTTGGTTGTTATGCCACTACGCGCTTGCTTAAAAACAACATTATCTCCATCAATATTCCACTGCAATAACTCTGCATTAAAGTCCATATCATGGTAAGAGTTAAAATAATAACTTTTCGATAATGCTTTATTATCCTGCATAAGCTCAACTTCTCGCAGCGAATCATTGTACGAAAACTGAACTCCCGGATGAAAAATCGAATCGTTTTCGAGCGGAATCGTAATCTTTGTCGATAACGAAGTAACGCCTGTTGGTTTAATAACAAACGATTTACCAAAAGCGTGCATTAATGTAGAATCGCCTTTTGAAACAAATATCGAAACATCTTTCGTATCGTCCATATTTTTGCCAATAAGTTTAACCCCTTTTACCTGCACACCACCTTTGTAGTTTATGTTAGGAAGCACATCGGCAATAAAAATATTGTCCGAGTACGACGAAAAACGCGGAAAAGTTGCAGTTTCCTTTTTTACAGATGCTTGCAGCCTATCCACATAAACCCCCAAAACTGGTTGCTGAAAATACTTACCCACAACAACACGCGCAGAATCGTCCCGTACTTCGGGAGTTGTTAGGTCAATCCGATAAAAATCCATGTCGGTATAAGAGTCTGTTTTATCATAACCAATTCGTTCCCAGTACATTTTACCGACAGAGCCGTTCCAAAAAACAGCTTTTTTTCCGGGCTGCGGATAAAAAACGCCAGAAGTTTCATAAATAATCATACTATCAGGCTTTTGCTTACGGACTTTTTCCGGAAAAGAGCAAATCAGTTTCGTGTTGCCAAATCGCACGCGAACTGGGTCTGCCACCTCAAACGTAAAATTATCCGAGCCTGCACGCCACCACACAGCACGCGATTCAAACAAGGTGTTGTTTTTCAGAAGATTAATCGTAAAATCCAAAAAACCCTTCAAAACTCGCTGCGAAACTTTTTTTCCATTAAATAGCTTTCGTAGAGCCAGTTCCCACTGATAATAACTTGCCTCGGTGTGATGCGATGTATGAAAGGCAACCATGCAATTCATATAATTCATAAAATCGGGATAAGCCTTTGCTCGCCCCTGAAAAAGCATCGTAGAGGTATAAATTATGGTGTCTTTCTTCGACTCACGAAAATCCGCAGCCTCCCAAACGCCCTTAAAATCGCGGTATGCCTCTTCCAAATCTTGTCGCTTCGAGGTTTTGAAAAGAAAAGTTTCTAACTCTTCAATATATTTTTCCTTAGAAAAAGCCGTGAATTTCGTCTTCTTATTAATCTTTTTCAGCACTTGTGCAGAACTTAACGAAACCTGAAAAACGAGAAAAAAAGCTAATAACGTAGTAATTAATCGTATCATAATGTAAGATTTTAATTATTTTTAACACACTACCACAAAAAATATTGACAGACTGGCTTGTTTACCTTAAAAAACGACTAAAGATACTAAATATTTTAGTCAATCGCCAATATGCAGGTCTTGTTCGTAAAAATCAATTCACATTGAAAAGAAATATTTACTCAAGTTTTTGCATTTATAATCAACGAATTAAAACTCGACAATAGTTGTTAGTAAAATGAATTTAATAAAGTAAGCCATTAAAATTCCTAACTAAAACTAAATCAGGCGTAAGCAAAATTATTAATTTTCCATTACTTAATATATAATCTATCAGTATTTTAATAGCAAGGTTGCAAAAACTGTCTTTTGTGCAATTTATACTGGAGTGAATTTGGTTTTCGGATTATTATAAAATGTAATTGGTTGTT